>JANXPB010000161.1 GCA_025357545.1 Holophagaceae bacterium | reverse complement strand
GTCGATGCCACCTCCATCACCGGGTATGAAACACGCATAGCTGTTATCGTCGGCATGTCGTAATACCTTCATCGCGGTCGCAGGGTGGGTGCCCGGAATCCAGGAACATCTGGCCCCCCGGCAATGGATTGGCGCCGCCCTCATCGTCAGCGCCACCCTGCTCGCAGAACTGGGGCCAAGGCTATGGAAGACGCGGGCCATGAACAAGGAAGCGGCCATCGGCTAAGGCCAACCGCCAATCCTCAATCCACCCGCCTCAATCCACCCGGTCCACTACCACCATGGTCACATCGTCCCCAAAGGACGAGGGGCCGTTGAAAGCACGGACCTGATCAATGAGCTGCTGAGCGGCCGCTTCCGCATCACCTGGAAGATTGGAGCAGAAATCCATGAGTCCTTCTTCGCCGAGGTAGGTGCGGTCCTCACGCTCCACTTCCACCAAACCATCGGTGAAGAGCACCAGGCGATCCCCCGCATTCAAGGGAGAAACCTGGGCCGAAAAGGGCAGATCCGCATCGATTCCGAGCATGAAGCCCTTACCCTCCAGCTGTTCAGGTCTGCGGGCGCCTCCCGCCGATCCGCCCTGGATTCGGAAGGGCGCGGGATGGCCCGCTACCACATACTCCATCTTCCCCGATGCGGGCTTGAGGTGTGCCAGAAAGGCCGTCGCGAACTGCTCGGCTAAGGTATTGCGGGCAAGATCCTGATTCATGCCCACGGCCCATGCGAGGGGATCCAGGCTCACGCGCACGTGGCTTTCAAAGGATGTCTTCACCATGGCGCTGATAAGCGCCGCGGTGACACCATGTCCGCTCACATCGGCAATCATCAGAGCAGTGCTTCCGTCCGGCAGGGGGGTGATGGCGTAGATGTCGCCACCAATTCCATCGGCGGGCAGATAGCGATGGGTGTATCGGATGCCCGGGGCCGCCCCGGGTAGAGCGGGCAGGAGGCCCATTTGCAGCCGCGCGGCCAGCTCCATCTCGCCGTTCACCCGCTCCTGGAAAAAAGTCAGTTCGGTATTCTGGCGCTTGATCTCCTTCTGCATGGCGATGAGGCGGAAAGCGCTGTCCACCTTCGCCATCACTTCCTGGGCATGGAAGGGCTTGGAGATCATGTCATCGGCGCCGATGTTGAGCCCGCCGATCTTGCTCATGCTTCCGTCGAGAGCGGACACCAGCATGAAGTAGATATCGCGGGTGGCGGGCTCACCCTTAACCCGACGGCAGAATTCGTCGCCGGACATCTCAGGCATCCGCAGATCCGAGATGATCAGATCCGGCGCGAGCTTCGCCATTTCTTCAAGACCCCGAACCCCATTCTCCGCCACAAGCACCTGGTACTCAGCGCGCTTGAGATAGAAGCTCAGGATGTCCCTGATGGGAGGTTCATCATCCACCACCAGGACTACGCCCTTGCTCATGCTTGGAATGCTCCGAGGAATCACGAGCCGCGAAGGGCGTCCTGCTCCGTCGTGAAGATGGAGAAGTAGTTGGTGAGGTTCGTCTGATCGAAGGTCTTCTTCACCTGGGGCGGAAGCCCGCAGAGGTGCAACTTGCCGCTGCTCTTGTCCACGCTATTGCGCGCGGCCACCAGCAGGCCAAGGCCCGAGGAGTCAATGAAGCTCACGCCTTCCAGGTTGATGACCAGGAGCTTGGGCTGCTGCTGCGCCACGGTGTCTCGGATGACGTCCCGCAATTGGGCCGTGACCTCGAAGTTCACCTTGCCCTGGATGGTCACGACCGCGGCGTTCCCCTCCTGACGGGCTTGGATGTTCAACATGGCGCCTCCTCCGATCTGATTCCTCGTAAAACTCTTTTTCGGGCTGCGTCCCTTTGGCGCTGTTTGTATTCGCCGTGGGAGGCAGGTCCTGATCGTGCGCTCTGAAACCCGGATGGTTCCATGACTTGGACTTCGTGTGCGAAGAAAAACGTAAACTCTTCCTGCTCCTGGATCAACTCCGGAATCCTGGCGCGCCCCGCCTCCCCCGGGGAAAGCCCCTCGGAAATCCGCTTAAGGGCCGCCACCGCTGGGTTTGGCAGGCGGATGAGGGTTCGGACGGTGAATTGCACCGCCGCATAATCCTGGCTCATAAAAGGGTTGCCACCGTCAACTCGAGTTTTGGGCACCAGGCGGGCGCAGATGGCCTCCCGCTCGGGACTTCCCATGGACGGGACCTTGAAGCCCGGCGGCAATTCCTCCATCCACGCTTGCAGCGCCTCCATATTCAGCAGCAGGTTTCGGCTGCGGGATGGCTTGATGTGGGTGGGCATGAGTACATGGTGGTCTAGGAGGAAGCGGATGACCAGCAATACGCCAAGACGATCTTCGGCGACGAAGCGGATTCCAATCTGGTCGTAGATGGTTTCCGCCACGTTCTCGGGCTTATGCAGCATCTTTAGGAGCATGGAGGTCCGGTCCTTGTTCTGCTTGCGCTCGATCGCCGCCAGGGGCACGTCGTAGTCGCCCCGCAGGACCCAGGTCCCATCGGCCAGGGCCACCAGGAAACGGTCATAGGGCTCGAACACCTGCGCTTGGATGTCCTTCAAGTAGCGCAGGTTCACGTTGTGGTCGATGTGGAAGAGCGTGTGCATCACCCGCAGCACCACGCAGGACCAACGGGACAGCGCCTCTTGGGGCCGCAGGGAGGCCCAGACCACCAGATCCTCCGGGTCCCTTAGCTCTCGGATCTCCAGGGGGATGTCCTCCGCGCGGCCTTCCAAGATGGCGGTGCAAAGGAACTCCATGGCATCCCCGAAGACCCGCACCACATGGGCTTTCTGGGCGGGGATGGCCAGGTTGTATCCGTAGTTTTTCGCGAAGGCCCGGGCCGAACGGTGATCCTGGATGTTGAGGCCGCCAAGATCAATGGAAGACTCGCCCCCGAGGATGACGCGGGTGGCTTCAGGCGGAAGTGGAAAGAGCGAAGCGCGGAGCATGAGCGACTTAGTGTAATCCCGTGCAAAAGAACGGGGCGCAAAAGCGCCCCGTTCAGAAACCATGAGTCGGACTACCTGATGGCGAAAGCGGCCACCAGGGCGTAGATCACCAGGGCCTCGATGAGGGCCAGACCGATGATCATCGTGGTGCGGATATCGCCCGCAGCCTGGGGATTGCGCGCGATGCCTTCGCAAGCGGCGGAAACGGCCTTGCCCTGGCCCAGACCACAGCCTGCGGCCGCGATGGCGAGGGAGAGGTGGGCCAGGAAGCGGCCCGAGGTCCAGACCTCAGCGCCAGCAGCGGGAGCCTGGGCGAAGGCCATGGTGGCCACGGTGAACAGGAAAGCGGTGACGAGGAACTTCTTCATGGAAGTCTCCAAAAAAGGGGGAGCGGGGTTCGGAATCCCTTTCCCAGGTGTGAGGCGTGAAAAAAATTAGTGGTCGTGGGCGACGGCGCCGGACAAGTAGATCGTCGCCAGCATGACGAACACGAAGGTCTGGATGAGGCCAAAGAAGAGGCCCATCAGCATGAGGGGCACCGGCAAGGCGAGGGGCAGCAGACCAAAGAAAATTCCCGCCACGATGTGCTCGCCGGCGATGTTGCCGAAGAGACGCAGCGAATGGCTCAAGTTGCGGGAGAGCAGGCCCAGGATTTCCAAGGGAAACATCAACGGCGCCAGCCACCAGATAGGCCCCGCGAAATGGGCCCAATAGCTCAGGAATCCCTTCTCCTTCATGCCGTGGAAGTTGTAATAGGCGAAGACCATCAGGGCCAGGGCCAGGGTCACGTTCCAGTTGGCGGTGCCGGGATTGAGGCCAGGAATCAGGCCAAAGAAATTGTTCAGGAACACGAAGAGCGCCAGGGTCCCGATGAAGGGCAGGAACTTGTCAGGGTGATGATGAATGTTGTCCGAAACCAGGTTCCGGATTCCGCTTGTGACGAATTCGAGCACCTGTTGGAGGGGGCCGGGGATGCGCTCCTTCTTCACCAGCGAGGTGATGATCACCGTGGCGATAGCCGCCAGGATTGCGTTCAACAAATAGTCGTAGCGCTCGATGAACGAGAACGGCGTGCCATCCGCGAAGGTGCCCCACGCATGGCGGGACAGACCCAGGATTTTCGTCAGCAGTTTGGCGAGCTCGGATGCGTGGTGTTCCATCGTGTTTCCCGGGAAGAAGACTGCACAATCGTTTCAATCGTTCGGGGGTGCAGGGGTGCGGAACGCGGCCACCGCCTGCCATCCGGCCACCAGTAGAATCGCCGCGACGAAGAGCAGGATGCCCGTCGCCAGAGGAAACCCTTCCTGAGGCACGATCACCATCATCCCACGCAAGGTGAGCACGATCAACGCGAGTTTCACCAGGGTAAGGAAGCCGTAGAACCAGCGCAGCCGCACTTTGGGGGTGAGCATTTTCGTCACTAGGATCCGGTGCAGACTCCAGAAGGCGATGGAGACTAGGCCCCCCGCCACGAAGGCGAAGACGGCATTCCGGCCTCGAAAGGCCCAGGCAAGGGCCCCAGCGCCCAACAGAGCCCACTGGAGCCACATCACGGCCCGCAAGGTGCTGCTTCCAGGATCAGACCCCTTCCCGGGGCCTTCAGGGCTCCGGTTGCTCATGGCTCATCGCCATCCTTGGGCTGATCCTTTGGCGGGCTACCGGGCTTCGGCTTGGACATCTTGAGGGTCACTTTGTAAAGCTCGTAGAAGCCCGTGGCGATGCCCCAGCCCATGCCCCAAAGGCCCCCGCCTTCGGCATGGCCGAACTTGCCGCCCACGTAGCGGCCGATGAAATAGCCCAGCACGATGGCGATGGGAAAGACCATCCCCATGGAAATCAAATCCCCCCAAAGGGCTCGCTCTCCGGGATCGCCGGATGGCTTGGGACGCAGCATCGTGAGTCTCGCCTTCCGAAAAAAAGCGCGGGGCTGCCCCGCGCTTCCAAAATAGTTTTGAGCTGGGCTACTTGCCCGGAAGCTCAAACACGGCGGCCTTGGGGGCCTCCTTTTCGAACCAGCGGATGTCATCGGTCCATTTCAGCAACTGAGGACCGAAGGCCGTGCCGATGATCACCAGGGTGCAGGCCGCGGTGATGAGCCATTTCGCGTAGGGATCCATGGGCTCGCATTCAGCCCCATCCTCAGTGGCGGGCTCCTTGAAGTACATTTGTTTGACGACTTCCAGGTAGTAGTAAGCACTCACGGCGGAGGTCAGCAGCGCGATGACCACCAGGGTGGTGAAACCCTGTTGCACCGCCAGTAGGAAGAGGTAGAACTTCCCGAAGAACCCGATGAGGGGCGGGATGCCCGCCAAGCTCAGCAGGAAGATCAGCATGGCGAAGGCCAACAGCGGATGACGCTTCCCCATGCCGCGGAAATCGTCGATGCGCTCGCCTTCACCCTTGCCCTGGAGGTAGATGACGACCGCGAAGGCGCCGGTATTCATCACCAGGTAGGACAGCATGTAGAGCCACACGGCTTGGGCGCCGGCTTGGGCATCCTTGCTCAGCACCCCCAGAAGCATGTAGCCCACGTGGGCGATGGAGGAGTAGGCCAGCAGGCGTTTTATGCTCTGCTGCCGGATGGCCGCCACGTTGCCCAGGATCATGCTGGCGGCGGAAATAACCATCAGCGGCGCGGTCCAGTCGTAGGAAAGATTATGAAAGCCTGTGTCGAAGACCCTTAGGAAAACCGCCAGGGATGCGGCCTTAGGCGCCGTGGCCATCCAGGCGGTGATGGGCGTGGGCGCGCCATCGTAGGCGTCCGGCGCCCACATATGGAAGGGCACCGCCGCCACTTTGAAGCAGAGGCCCACCAGGACCATCAGCACGCCGGAATAGACCAGCAGGTTCTTGTCCGCGGACACCAAGGCGAGCTTCTGGTTCAGCTCCGTCAGGTTGGTGGTGACGCCTCCCGTCGCGGCGAAGAGCAGCGAAATGCCGTAGAGCAGGATGCCGCTGGAGAAGGCTCCCAGCAGGAAGTACTTCATGCCCGCTTCGATGGAGCGGCCCTGGTGGCGAAGGTAGGCCACCAGGATGTAGATGCAGAGCGCCATCAATTCAATGGAGAAATAAACGGTCACCAAATCCACCGCCCCGCACATGAAAAGCATGCCGCTGGTGCCCAACAGGATCAGGACGTAGTACTCGACGGTGTGTTCTTGCAGCGCGCCCAGAACATTCTGGCTCAGCATCACCGCGAAGATGGAGCCCAAGATGCAGAGCACCTGGAAGCCCTTGGTGAGACCGTCCACCTTGTACATGGCGGAGAAGCCCAAGCCATTGGGCGTGGCGAGGGTGAGCCCCAGGGTGGCCACCAGGATCGCCAAAGTGGGCAGCGCCCATTTGTGTTTCTCGGCCTTGGTCCAGGGCATCAGCCAGCTGTCCAGGGGCCACAGCATCAGGGTGGCCGCGACCATCAACAGGATGTGGGGCCAGATATAATGGATATCGTGGCTGAGGTTCTCCCACAGCCCCGCGGAAAAGGAGGGCATCAGTGACCTCCCCCAGGAGTCGCGGCGCCGGTTTCAGCCCCATGACCTTCGGGCTTGGCCTCATGCCCCTCAGGCTTGGCCTGATGACCTTCCCCTTCGGGCGCTTCCATGGCGTGCATGCCCACCTTCGCGGCTTCGGCCTGCTTCATGGCCAGGGATTCGGCCCGGTAGAAGTCCGGCCGCACCTGCTGGATGAGCTTGGCCACGGGCTTGTCCATGATGTCCATGAAGGGCTTGGGGTAGAGGCCGATCCAGACCGCCGTGATCAGCAACGGCGCAAAGTAGGTGATCTCCCGCAAGTTCAAATCCTCCATCTTGGTGTTCACCTCGGAGATGGGTCCGAACATCACGCGCTGGTACATCCAGAGCATGTAGGCCGCGCCCAGGATGATGCCGGACGTGGCCGCCACCGCCACCCAGGGCCAGGTCTGGAAGGTGCCCATAAGGATGGTGGCTTCTCCGATGAAACCGTTGAGCAGGGGCAATCCGATGCTGCTCATGGTCATCAGCATAAAAATGGTCGCGTAGATCGGCATGGTCTTCGAAAGTCCGCCGTAGTCCGCGATCTGCCGGGTGTGGCGGCGCTCGTACACGATGCCCACCGCGAGGAATAGTCCCGGCGTTGAGATGCCGTGGTTCAACATCTGAAACAGCGCGCCCTTCATGCCCCAGGGGTTAAGGGCAAAGATGCCCAACATGCAGAGCCCCAAGTGGCTCACGGAGGAATAGGCCACGAGTTTCTTCATGTCCTTTTGGATCATGGCCACCAGAGCGCCGTAAATGACACCGATAAGAGCCAGGGCCAGGAACCAGGGCATCAGTTCCTTGGTTCCCTCGGGGACGATGGGCAGCAGGAAGCGCACAAAACCGTATGTGCCCATCTTCAGCAGGATGCCCGCCAGGATCACGGAACCCGCCGTGGGCGCCTGCACGTGGGCGTCCGGCAGCCAGGTGTGGAAGGGGAACATCGGGACCTTGATCGCGAAGGCCAGGAAGAAGGCCAGGGCCAGAAGAATCTGGAAGGTCTTCGTCTGCTGCGCGATCACCGGCGCCATGGCCTGGAAACCCGCCAGGGAGAAATCGTAAACGCCGCTGGTCTTGTGTTGCAGGAAGTAGATGGCGAAGATCGCCACGAGCATCAGCACCGAGCCCGCCAGGGTATAGAGGAAAAGCTTGATGGCGGCGTAGAGCTTTTGCGGGCCGCCCCAGATGCCGATGAGGAAGTACATGGGCACCAGCATCACTTCCCAGACAATGTAGAACAGGAACATATCCTGGGCGATGAAGACCGCGAGCATGGCGGTCTGGAGTACCAGTAGCCAAACGTAGTACTCCTTCCAGCGTTCATCGATGTTGCCCCACGAGCAGAGCGCACCGATGGGTCCGATGAAGGTGGTGAGGAGCCAGAGCAGCAGGCTGATGCCGTCCATGCCCACACTGAACTTCACGCCGAGGCTCGGCATCCAGGCGCATTGATAGGCGAACTGGACGGCGTCGCTGCCGCGGTCGTATTGGAACCAGAGCGGCACACTCAAGAGGAAGCTGGCGACCATGATGGCCACGGAGGCCTTCTGGAAAACCTCCCGCTTTTCGTTGGGGACGAAGAGCAGGCCCAGGCCCCCCAGCAGAGGCAGGAAGGTGGCCAAAAGCATCAGTTGGGTTGAACCGCTCATACGAACTCCAAACTCAAATCGAAATCAGGCGAGGAATTTCCAAAAGGCGAAGACCAGGAAACCGAGAATCATCACGAAGGCGTAGTTCTGCACCTTGCCGCTTTGCAGCGTCTTGAAGCCCATCGCTCCCTGCTGCAGCGTCCAGGCCACCAGGTTCACGAGGCCGTCCACTACCTTGGCGTCGAACCAGTTGCTGGCCTCGGCCAGGATCACCGTGAATCGCGCCGCGCCGTTGACCGCGCCATCCAGCACCCATACATCGAAGCTCCAGAGCTGCGCCGAGAGCTGCTTGATGGGGTTGATGACCATCGCGTCGTAGAACTCATCCACGTAGTACTTGGCGTTCACCCACTCGAACACTTGGGGAAAGCGGACCACGAAGGCCTTGGCGCGGCTCCAGCTCTCATCGGCGCCGTACATCCACCAGGCCAGCCCCATGGCGCTGAGCGCCCAGAGGATCGCGAAGCCCATGAGTTTGTACTCGATGGATTCAGCCGCATGATGGCCCGAAGGAGCCACCTGATACAGGATGGGCTCCAGCCACTTGGTGAACAGCTCGCCGCCCCCCAAGCTCGGAGGCAGATTCACAAAGCCGAAGACCGCCGCCAGCGCCGCGAAAATGAACACGGGCACCCACATGTTCCAGGGCACCTCAGCCGGGCCGTGGCCATGGTCTCCGTGCGCGTCATGGCCACCGTGGGTGAGATCGTCATGACTGGGGGCCAGCTGGCCGTGGTCGGTGTGCGCGTCGAGATGGGCATCGGCGTGAGCGAGGTCGCTGTGATCGAGGTGGTCGTCGTGGCCATGATCATCGGCGCCGTGATGGGCTTCGCTGGGCACGGTCAGGCCGAATGGATCGTTCCCGTCCCCGCGGTATTCACCGAAGAAGGTCATGGCCATGAGCCGGACCATGTAGAAGGCCGTGCAGAAGGCCGCCAGCATGCCCATGCCCCAGCAGAAGTAGTAGAAGGAACCCTCTCCCTTCCAACCATGCTCGAAGACCTTCCAAAGGATTTCGTCCTTCGAGAAAAAGCCCGAGAAGGGAGGCACGCCCGCGATGGCGACGGTGGCGATGGCCATGCTCGCGAAGGTCCAGGGCATGTACTTCCGCAGTCCGCCCATGTTCCGCATATCCTGCTCGTGGTGGCAGGCGGCGATGACCGAGCCGGAACCAAGAAACAGGCAGGCTTTGAAGGCCGCGTGGGTGAAGACATGGAACATGCCCGCGGTGAAGGCTCCCGCCCCAAGGCCCATGAACATGAAGCCCAACTGGGACACGGTGGAATAGGCCAGCACCTTCTTGATGTCGTACTGGGCCAGGCCCATGGTGGCGGCGAAGAGCGCGGTAAGGGAGCCCACCAGCAGCACCAAGGACAGCGCCACCGGCGCTTGCACGTAGATGAAGTTGAGCCGGGTGATCATGTAGAGGCCGGAGGTCACCATGGTGGCCGCGTGGATCAGCGCGCTGACCGGCGTGGGGCCCGCCATGGCATCCGGCAGCCAGACGTAGAGCGGGAGCTGCGCGGATTTGCCGGCGGCGCCGACGAAGAGGCAGCAGCCGATTAGGTTGAACCAGAAAGTAGGGGTAGCGGTGTGGCCAAAGAGCGTGATGGCCTGCATTCCGCTGACACCGCGGACCATGCCCATCATGGTGTCGTAATCCAAGGTGCCGAACAGCATGATCAACAGGAAGAAGCCGATCATGAATCCGAAGTCACCCACGCGGTTGGTGACGAAGGCCTTCTTGGCGGCGACCGCGGCGTATTCCTTGTCGAAGTAGAAGCCGACGAGCAGGTAAGAGCATAGGCCCACACCCTCCCAGCCCAGGAACATCATCAGGATGTTGGCGCCCAGCACCAGGTTCAGCATGGAGAACACGAAGAGGTTGAGATAGGCCATGAACCGGTAGTAGCGACCGTCGTTGCGCTCCTCGGCCATGTAGCCGGTGCTGAACAGGTGGATCAGGAAGCCCGCGCCGGTCACCAACAGGGTCATGGCGCCGCTGAGCACGTCGAACTTGTAGGCCCACTTCACCGTCGCGGTGCTGAGGCCCCCGAAGACCCGCGCGCCACCCAGGCTGAACCAGGTCCATAGGTCCTGGTGGAGGGAGCGGGAGTTCTCCGGCAAACCCACCAGCTGGAAGAAGCAGTAGACCGCCAGCAGGAAGGAGATGCCCACGGAGCCCAGGGCGATGGCATCGACGACCTTGTTGCTCTTGAGGCGGCGTCCGCTCAGGCCGTTGATGAGGAAGCCGAAAAGGGGCAGGAAGGGGATGAGCCACAGGATCCCGCTGGCCGTGCTCGCGGCGCCGACGGCCTCCAGGGCGTGACTTGCGACGTGTTCCATGCTCATGCGTTCCCCAAATACATTTGGCTAGTCCGGATCATCGGTATCAACCCTTCAACAGGTTGATTTCATCCACCTGGATGTTGCCCTTCTTGCGGTAGAGGGCCACCACCAGCGCCAAGCCCACCGCCACTTCCGCCGCGGCGAAGCCCATCACCAGCAGGGCGAAGGCCTGGCCGTTGACCGTGCCCGCCTGCCGGGCGAAGGCGATGAGGTTGAGGTTGGCGGCATTGAGCATCAGCTCCACGCACATGAGGATTACCAGCGCGTTCCGGCGGATCAGCACGCCGGCCACACCCACAGACCAGAGCAGGAAGGAGATGAGGAGGACGGCGTTCATCGAGACCATGGCAACTCCCTAGACCCGTTCCGATTTCGCCAGCACGATGGCTCCGATGAGGGCCACGAGCAGGATCACGGAGAGAATTTCGAAGGGCAGGAGGAAGTCCGCGAAAAGCCCGCGGCTCACCGCCTGCGCGTTGCCCAGGTGCTCGGTGGCGCCTTCGAGCCCCAGCTTCAGGACCAGGGCCTGGCCGGCGTTGGGGCCGAACAGGATGCCCCGGAAGACGCCCGCGAAGGCGAGCACGCCGGCACCGACAAGGGGCACTGCGAACTTGGCTTGGGTTTGGAAGATGCCCTTTTCCTGGTACTTGGTGAGCTCCACGAGCATCACGACGAAGAGGAAGAGCACCACGATGCCGCCCGCGTAGACTAGGAGTTGCGCCACGCCCAGGAACTCAGCCTGGAGGGCCAGGAAGCAGCCCGCCACGCAAAGCATCGAGAACAGGAAGCCGATGACGCTGTGCACCGCGCTCTTGGTGAAGATCATGACCCCGGCGGCCCCCACGGCCAGGAGGCCGAAGAGCACGAAGAGGTTCTGGCCCAGACTGGCGAGGAGTTGTTCCATGGCGGACCTTAAGAGAAGAAGGGCGGAGGTGGAAGGCTCAAAGCTCGAGGGCTATTCCTCGCTGGCGACGGAATAGTGACCCACGGGGGTGAGGTCGTACATGTTCTGGAACACACCTTCGGTGCCATGGGAGAAGTCCTCGCGGTTGTAGGCCGCCAGCTCGAACTGGTGGTTCAGGATGATGGAATCGAAGCCACAGCTCTCCACGCAGAATTCACAGAAGATGCAGCGCTCCATCTCGAAGTCGTAGCGGGTCGGGTAGGGCGTCTTGCGCCCTTCCTTCTTGCCCTTCTCGATGGTGATGACCTGGGTGGGGCAGATCTTTTCGCAGGCCAGGCAGCACACGCATTTGATCTCCCCCTGCTCGTCCTTGATCATTTGGAGCCGGCCCCGGTAGCGGGGCATCAGGGTCACGGGAGTCTCGGGGTACTCCACGACGATATGGGTGCGCTTCGTACCGCGGTTGCTCTGTAGGAGCACCTTGCCGAAATATTTTCCGGTGAGCTTCATCCCTCCGTAGATGTCGAAGGGGATCAGGGTGCGGAGCAGTGAAGATGCCATGGTCGACCTCAGGTGGTTAGGCCGCGTAGCGCAGCAGGGCTGCGATGACGAACATGATCAGGGTGTAGGGGATCAGGAACTTCCAGCCGACGTTCATGAGCTGGTCGTAGCGGTAGCGCGGCAACGTGGCCCGCACCCACAGGAATACGAACAGCAATGTGAAGATCTTGAAGAGGAAGAAGATGATATGCGGCCCGCCCCACCAGCCGCTGAGGTGCACAAACCCCTGGATACCGAAGGGCAGCAGGTGGTGCCCCCCCAGGAAGAAGGCGCTGGCCAGGGCCGATACCGTGATCATCGAGGAATATTCCGCCAGGAAGAAGAAGCTGAACTTCATGCCGGTGTATTCCGTGTGGAAGCCCGCCACCAATTCGGTTTCGGCTTCGGCCAGATCGAAAGGCGTGCGGTTGGTCTCCGCGAAACCGCAGGTGGTGTAGACGAAGAAGCCCACGAACATGATCAGGGTCCGGCCGATTGCCACCATCCCGTTGGCGGGGACATCCGTGGCCATGCGCGTGCTCATCTCGTTGAAGTTTAGCGAGCCCGTCAGCACCACCGGCACGAGGAGGCTGAGGGTCAGCGGCACTTCATAGCTGACGATCTGGGCCGCGCTGCGGAGGCCGCCCAGGAGCGGGTATTTGGAGTTGGAGGCCCAGGCGCCCAGGACGATGCCATACACCCCGACACTGGCGATGCCCAGAATGAACAACAGCCCGACGTTCAAATCCGTGAGGAACCCATTGAAAGGCAACCCGCCCAGGAAGGGGACCGCCTTGGGGAACACGAACAGAGCGCCTGGCGCGAAGCTGATGGCAGCGAACACCGTGAAGGCCGCCACCAAAGCCAGGGCCGGGGACAGCACGAAAACGGCCTTGTCCGCGCTCGCCGGGACGATGTCTTCCTTGGTGAGGAGCTTGAGGGCGTCCGCGATGAACATGGGCAGGCCGCGGAGGATGGAGAACACGGGCACCCGGCCCAGGAACCACATGAGGCCGTTCAACCCGCCGGTGACGGTGCGGGATTGATGGAGCCGGCCCTGCTGGGCCCCCCACAGGCCGCCCGCCACCCGGGTGGCGCCCAGGCGCACCTGCACGTAGGCGATGACCTTGCGCTCGGCAAAGGTGAGGAGGGGGACCAGGGTCATCACGAAGCCCAGGACCACGACGATCTGGAGCAGGGAGATGACCAGGTATTGAGTCAGAGTCGGCATCATGGTTGGGCCCTCATCGATCCACCTCGGCCATTGTTAAACAGCTCGGGGATCATCGATCCACCTCGGCCGTTGTTAAACAGCTCGGGGATCATCGATCCACCTCGCCGAGCACCACATCCAACGTGCCGATGGCGGCGATGACGTCCGCCAGCAGGCGGCCTTCGGTCATTTTGGGCAGGGCCTGGAGGTTGATGAAGGATGGTGCGCGGATGTGCATGCGGTAAGGGCTCTGGCTGCCCTTCTCACCGATAAAGTAGTAACCGAGCTCACCTTTGGGAGCTTCGATGGCGTGGTAGACCTCGTTCACTTCGGACTTCAGCACCTTGGGCAGCTTGGCCATCACCGGGCCTTCGGGCAGCCCGTCCAGGCATTGGTTGACGATACGGTGGCTCTGGCGCATCTCGGCGAGGCGGACCAGGTACCGGGCGTAGGTGTCCCCGGCGGTCTGGGTCGGCACGTCGAAGTCCATTTCCGCGTAGGCGGCGTAGGGGAATGCTTTGCGGATGTCATAGCTGGAGCCCGCGGCCCGGAGCACGGGGCCCGTGACACCCAGAGCGATGGCGTCCTCGGCGTTGAGGGGAGCTACACCGATGGTGCGCTTCTTCCAGATGCGGTTCTCGGTGAGGAGCGTCTCGTATTCCTCGATGCAGTCGAGGAAGCGGGCCTGGAAGGCGCGGACCTGCTTCTCGAAGCCTGGCGGGATGTCCTCCCGCAGGCCGCCGATGCGGAAAGCGGTGGTGGTCAGCCGGGCGCCGCAGAAGGCTTCGAAGATCGAGAGCACTTCCTCGCGTTCGCGGAAGGCGTAGAGGAAGACCGTCATGGCGCCGATGTCCAGGGCATGGGTGCCCAGCCACAGCAGATGCGAAGTGATGCGGTTCAATTCCGTGAGCATGGTGCGGATGTAGTGGGCCCGGCGTGGGGTCGTGATGCCGAAGAGTTTCTCCACCCCTTCGACCCAGCCCAGGTTGTTGCTGATGGCGGCCACGTAGTCCGTGCGGTCCGTCCAGACCTGGCCCTGGAAGAAGGTCTTGTCCTCGCAGATCTTCTCGACCCCCCGGTGCAGGTAGCCGATCATCGGGACGCAGCGGGTGACGGTCTCGCCGTCCAAATGCAGCTTCACCCTGAGCACGCCGTGGGTGGACGGGTGCTGCGGGCCCAGGTTGATTTCCATTTCCTCGGTTTTGAACACCAGGAACTCCTAATCCGCGTTTGAATCAATCAGCTTTCGGGACTTTCAAATTGATGCCCGCGTTGCCGGCCTTTTCCATGGCCAGCCGCATGAGCACCCCCGAGCGGTCCTCCCGGAAGTCGATGTCCCGCTGGCCCAGGCCCAAGGTCGGGTACTCCTTGCGCAACGGGAAGCCCTCCCAGTCATCGGGGCAGAGGATCCGGGTCAGGGCCGGGTGGCCGTTGAACTGGATGCCGAACATGTCGAAGATCTCGCGCTACATCCAGTTGGCGGAAGGGTAGATCTGCACGGCGCTGTCGAGGGCCTGGCCCTCCTTCACAAGAACGCGGATGCGCAATCGTTTGCGGCGGCTGATGGAGGTGAGGTGGTAGACCACCGAGAAGGCGAAGCCTTCCGCCGCCGGGAAGTGGGTAGCGGTCTGGTCCGCCAGCATCTCATAGCGAAGGGCCGCATCGCCCTTGCAGAACATGAGGGCCTCCTGCAATCCGTCGGGATGCACTTGCAGGGTCAGCTCTCCAGCCTGTTCGAAGGCCTGGGACACCTTCCCGTCGAGCAGTTCGACCAGGTGCAACAGGTCGGGATCCTTGGCTTCCCCGGGAACCGGGAATTCCATGTCCGTGTCGTTTTTCTTCGGGACGGGCTTGACCGGAGCCTTGGGGGCTTCCTTGCCCTCGGCGGCAGCTTTGGTTTTGGCGGTTTCGAAGTCCGCCAGGGACTTGGTCCATTTGGCCTCATCGGCGGCAGCGGCGGCCTCCTGCTCTTCCTGGTAGGTGTGGAAGCTCGGCAGGGGCACGGTCTTGGGCATGGCCACCTGGCGGTTGGGGGCAGTCTTGTAGTCGAAAACGTAGGGGCCCGCGGCGATCCCTTCTGCATGGGGTTTGGCTTCCACCACCGGAAGCGACGCAGGCGTCGCTTCGCCAAGGACCTCAAACTTGATGACGTCCACCGGGCAGCCCTTGGCGGCCGCGATGATGCTCTCGATGAGCCGCTCGCCGTCAGCAGGCTTGAGGCCATTCTTCTCGAGGCGGTTCTCGGTTTCCTGCCCATCCAGCCGCACGCCGGGCTTGATCATGCAGGTGGTTTCGGTGACGTGGAAGACCTCGGGGCTGTCCGCCTCGCAGGCATTGCACACGATGCAGCCCTCTTCGATCCAGACCTTGGTGACGCGAGGTTTTACCGTTTCCACCGGGGCCTGCGAGGCCGCTGCGACCGGAGGCGCGGAGGTGGTCGCGGCCGGGACCATGGGCACAAGCACGGGCACGGGCACGGAAACAGTGGATTCGGAGGCCGCTGTGACGGTGGGAGCAAGCGCCGGGGGCTCCGCTGCGACGGTGGCCGCCGCCACAGCGGCCGCGGCTGCGGCGCTCACACTGACGGTGGTGCCGGAAGTGCCGAGAGCCGCATCCACGGCGTTTTCGATATCCACATCCGGTGCGATTGCGGTTGAGTGTGCCGCAATAGTCGCCGCGGGTTCGGGAGCCGGGGCTGCCACGTTGGCCACCTGATCGTACTTGATGACCTCCACGGGACAGCCTGCGGCCGCAGCGATGATCGAGTCCTCGAGGCTCGCCTGGAGGGCTGCCTTCAGTTCGGCCTTCTCGTCCCGGTTCTCGCTTTCCCTACCGTCCTGGCGGGAATCGCCCTTGATATGACAGCTGTCTTCGGTGACGTGGAAGACATCGGGGCACTCGGCCTCGCAGGCGTTGCAAACGATGCAACCCTCTTCGATCCAGACCTTCGTGATCGCCATGGTCAGCCCACCGCTTCGAAGATCTCGGCGTACTTGTCCGCCATGGAGCTGGTCATGATCTTGTCCTGCAGCTTCAGGAATCCGTAGATCAGGCTCTCAGGGCGCGGCGGGCAGCCAGGGATGTAGACGTCCACGGGCACGATTTTGTCGACGCCCTGGATGGTGTGGTAGCTGTCGAAGGGCCCTCCGGCGGTGGCGCAGCTGCCCATAGCAATGACCCACTTGGGCTCGGGCATCTGGTCGTAGAGTTTCTTGATCACCGGCGCCATCTTGTAGGTCACGGTGCCCGCCACGATCATGAGGTCCGACTGCCGGGGAGTGGCCCGGAAGATGCCAGCGCCAAAGCGGTCGAAATCGAATTTGGAAGCGCCAGCGGCCATCATCTCGATGGCGCAGCAGGCCAGGCCGAAGGTCATGGGCCAGACGCTGGAAGCCCGCGCCCAATTGATGACTTTCTCGACCTTGGTGGTGATGAGGATGTGTTCGAGGACGTCGGGACCGTTCATTCCCATGTGAGAGCTCCTTTGGCCCAGATGTAGCCATAGCCGAACAACAGCAAGAACAGGAAGAACAGCATTTCGACCAGGCCGAAGAGGGCCAGTTCCTTCATCTGGATGGCCCAGGGCATCAGGAAGACCGTCTCAACATCGAAGACGAGGAACATCACCGCGACGAGGTAGTAGCGTACCGAAAATTTCTCGCGCGCTTCGGTGCTGGGCGTGATTCCGCATTCATAAACCATGTACTTGTTCGCATTCGGAGCACTGGGCCGAAGCATGCGGGACAGACCCCAGACCACCAGGGGCATTCCGATCGAAATGAGCAGAAGCAGCAGAATCGGGGCATAGCCTCGCATGTCATCTCCCGAGTCAAATTAGCCGTTGTACCAAGTCAACCTTATGATTTCCAGGGTGCACCGGCAGAGAGGCTCCAGCTTTACGAACGTAGTGGGCAAAAGGGCACACTGCGCTTGATAGCTGGAGGGGCCCTGACGAAACCAACCAGAAAAGTGATGGTCAGTTCATAACGGCCCCTAATTCTGCGGCCTAGGTCCGGCGCGGGTCAACGGTAGATTCCACCATCTCGACTCCGCCGGCGGCCGTTCCGGATTATCCCCTGCTTTTCCGGTGGTTCCGGTTCCAGCCCAGCGGCCCTGCCAGTCCTTCTGATGAAAAGGTTGTTTTTGAACGGGAGAAGCCAAATCCGCCGTAAAAATAAGGACCGGATGAACCCAAATTCCGTGCGGGCGCATAACATGGTTTATGGCCACGCCCGAAACCTCCCTGCCCCATGAAGAAAAAACCCTCGTCCTGGACCTGCCCGGCCCGGGCGACAAGACCATGGCCGGCGAGCTGACCCAGACGGACCTCCGCCTGGAACGGATGCTCTACCCAGCCTTGGACCTCACCAAGGAGCCGGTGGATTTCGCCCTCTTCCAGGCCATTCCCCTGGACACCATGCTCAAGCACCACTTCGTGCCCGTGCAGGAGCGGGAGGGGGTGCTCTGGCTGGCCATGGCGGACCCCCTGGATGTCGTGACCCAGGACATGCTCCGCATGCAGCTGAAACGGCCGCTGAAGTTTGCCAGCGCGCCTCAATCGCAGATCCAGGAAGTCCTCAAGAAATCCGAGAGCGGCCAGAAGGCACTCGACGAGGTGGGCGAGGCCTTGAAGGTCCAGGTGCTCAGCACCGAGGATATGGATGACGACGCCCTGGACCTGGAGCGGCTCACCGACAAGGATGAGGCCCCCATCGTCAAACTGGTGGACACCACCATCTTCAACGCCCTGCAGCGGCGCACCTCCGACATCCACCTGGAGACCACCGCCGCGGGCTTCCTCATCAAGTACCGCATCGACGGCAGCCTGTACCCTGCCGCGGATCCCATCGACAAGCGCTTCGCCTCGGCCATCATCAGCCGCGTCAAGGTCATGTCCGAGCTCGACATCGCCGAAAAACGCAAGCCCCAGGACGGCCGCTTCAAGCTCAAGGTCCGCGGGCGGGCCATCGATTTCCGCGTCAGCATCATGCCCACCATCCACGGCGAGGACGCGGTCATCCGAATCCTCGACAAGGAGAACCTGAGCGAGGAGTTCAAGACCCTCAACCTGGACATCCTGGGTTTCAGCCCGCACGAACTCACCAAACTGCGGCGCTTCTCCCGGGAGCCCTACGGCATGTTCCTGGTGACCGGCCCCACCGGCTCGGGCAAGACCACCACCCTCTACGCCATCCTCAGCGAAATCCGCTCCCCCGAGGACAAGCTCGTCACCATCGAGGATCCGGTCGAGTACCAGCTCGAAGGCGTCTGCCAGATCCCGGTGAACGAGAAGAAGGGCCTCACCTTCGCGGTGGGCCTGCGGTCCATCCTGCGCCACGATCCCGACAAGATCCTGGTGGGTGAAATCCGCGATCCCGAGACCGCGCAGATCGCCATCCAATCCGCCTTGACAGGCCACCTGGTGTTCACGACGGTCCACGCCAACAACACCCTGGATGTCATCGGCCGCTTCCAGTACATGGGCGTGGAGCTGTACAACTTCGTGTCCGCCTTGAATTGCATCCTGGCCCAGCGCCTGGTGAAGACCCTCTGTCCCAAGTGCAAGCGCCCCATCGAACCTTCCCCCCAGGAATTCATCGACAACGGCGTGGATCCCACTTGGGGCAGCTCCGGCACTTTTTTTGAAAAAGTGGGCTGCGTGGATTGCCACGGCACGGGCTTCCGTGGCCGCCAGGCCATTATCGAATTCATGGGCATGAATGATGAACTGCGGGAGATGCTGACGTTGCGGGCCCCCATCCGTGACGTGAAGGCCGCCGCCCGCCGCAACGGCATGCAGAGCCTGCGGGAGAGCGCCCTCGAAAAGGTGCGCATGGGCATGACCACCTTCAAGGAAATCAACAAAGTCACCTTCGTCGAAGGCGCTTGACGCCCCAAAAAAGTTCTTTCGAGAATTGAAGGGAAAACCAACCACGCGGAGGGTAGCGGGGAAAAGAGCCTGCCTGTAGTTCTCTTCAGGTTAGGCAGGGGTTGAGACTCGACTGCCATTTCCGGAATCGTGGCGCCCGGGAGTCGCGGGGAAGCACCAAGGATGGAAGCACCAATATACTTCCTCCGCTTCCCTCCGCGCCTCCGCTGCCCTCCGCGTGGTGTTTTTAAGATGCCACGGCGCCAGAGCTTATATGAATCAGCCAAGATGTGTCACTTTCCGTAAATCCGAAAAGAGTCAAAAAATACCGCCAGGTATCAGGTCCCAGCCTTCATGAGCGGTTCCTTCAGCAGCTCCTCGAGCAGCGGCTCCACGGCGTCCGGGCGCAGGCCCAGGGCCCGCAATTTCCCTTGACGGTCGATGACCGCGTAGGTCGGCCACCACTGGACGCTCCAGGCCTTCGTCGTGGCCGCGCTGACCTTCGCCGTGGGGTATTCGATGCGCAGGCTCGAAGCCAGGGCTCCCATTTGATCCTCCTGGCCCCCACCGCACGCGCCCACCACCAGGACGCCCCGGCTGGCGTAGGCCTTGGCCATTTCATTGTTGTGGGGAATGCTGCGCCGGCAGGGTCCGCACCAGGTGGCCCAGAAGTCCACCACCACTATCTTGCCCTTCATCTGGTCACCCTTCACCTCCCCATTGATCCACCCGGAGAGTTCCAGTTTCGGCGCGGGTTTGTTGAGCAAGGCGTGGTGTTCGTCCCAGGCCTTCTCCAGCCAGTGGCCTTCCCTGGCCAGGCGGTCCACGGCGCCCCCGCCCGCGGCGAGCAGGCTGAGGCAAGCAAGGGGAAGCAGGGCACGCATGGGACCTCCTCAAATCCGATTCCCATGGTATCGGATCGGAAGAATCCTTATTCCCTCGGGGGCTTCGCCTCAAGGGTTTGGATGAGTTTGATGAATTCCGGGTTTCCCTGAAGGCTCTTGAGAAGTGGGTTCTCTTTCAAGGCATCAACATTTTTGAAGCCCCGGCTTTTCGCCATGCTGAGCAGGTCCATGGCTCGCCCGGTCTCCCCTAATTGGGCCCTCGCGCAGGCCGCGAAGAAGCAGGGGCCGGCCGCAGACTCCTCCAAGCGGAGCAAGGTTTCGAAGAGCTCCGCCGCCCGCTTCCAGGATTTTGCTTCCATGGCTTGCAGGCCCGATTTCCAGTAAATGCCTGCTTCGCTGGCGAGCGCCTGCCGCGCGAAACGAGCTTCCATTCCTGGTTCGAGAGTTGTCCCCTTCAGCTTTACCAGTTGCGCGGAGTAACCGGGTAAGCCCCTCAGTCCCGCCGTTTCGTCGTGCACACGCCGATATCTGGACTCCAGCTCACGTTCTCTTTTGAGGCCTGGGTCCTGCTCCAGTCGAGTCGCGCTCTTGTTGGCCTCCGAGCCTTCTGAGCGCTTCGCGAACTGAACCTCCAGTTCCTTCCACCGCCGCCAGGCCAGCAGCTTTTCACCGTCCCTCTCCGCCATGCGCGCGGCGTCGGCCTGCCGCGCCAGGAAGGCGTCCTCCAACGAGGATGGGGGGCGACTCCAGCGCGCCGATCCGCCACCAGCTGAAAAAAAGTCAAAGCCTGATCGCAGTGCTCCGCCTGAGGCCAGGCGTGGGGGCCGGGAAATCGATCCGTCCAAACTGGGTTGCCGCGCCGTCCCAGTTCCTCCCGGGCTGCCAACAGCTCCCAGTGGTTGAAATCCTCCTGGCCGCAAAGCAGGGCGAAGGCCATGGGGCCGCTGCCCAGGAGTCCCCGCTTATCAGCGAAGAAAGCGCCGATGCTGATCACTCCGGCGAAGGACCTGGAATGTTCCAGCGCCATCCGCACGGCCATGCGCGAACCCCCGGAGAAACCGGTGGCGTAACACCGCTTCGGGTCCACATTGAAGCGGGCGCGGACCTCGTTCCAAAGGGCCTCCTGGGCCTGGAGGGCGGGCCTGAGCGGGCCATTCTTCGAGTCGTTGGACCCCACCACGATGAAACCCAGCCGCTCCGCGGGCTTCTCGAAGAGCCGCACAGGATCCACCCCACGGGCATTCGGAGCGAAGGCGAAGAGGACCGGCCAGGGGCGGTCGCCTCGATAGGCGCTGGGCAGGTAGAGGGCGTAGCTGTGGGCTGGAGCTTTCAGGCACGGGACCCTTGGAACGATCACGCCCGTGGGGAGCGGATCTGCCAGCAGGACAGCCGTGGCGGCCAGGGCGGAAAGACTGCCCCAAGTCCCTCCACCGCGGGATCATCCCGGGGCCCCGCCCAGCAATTCCCGCTCCAGGCTCTGCAATCGCTTTAGGCGCGCGTATAGGCCTGGCTCCTCCACCAGCTGGACCGGAGTGCCCAGCTGGATGGCGCGGCCCTGCTCCAGGACGAGCACCTGTTCGCAGAGTTCCGCCACGAAGATGCGATGGGTGGCCAGCACCAGGGTGGTGCGGCCCAGGTAGCCGCGCAGGTTCTCGAGAATGCGGGATTCGGTCTCAGCATCCACCGCCGACAGGGCATCGTCCATGAGCAGCAGACGGGGCTTCTTCAGCAGGGCCCTGGCCAGGGCCGTCCGCTGCCGCTCGCCACCGGAAAGCACCACGCCCCGTTCGCCCACGATGGTGTCGAGGCTTTCCGGCAGGCGCCTAACGAGATCGTCCAGGCAGACCACGCCGACCACTTCCCAGATTTCCGCCTCGGTAGCGCCGGGTCGGCCCTGGGTGAGGTTCTCCCGCAGGGTCGTCGAAAACAGGAAAGCCTCCTGGGGGACCCAGCCCAGGCCCGCCCAATGACGACGCAAGGTGGCGTCATCCAGGGGCTCCCCATCCACGAGACATCGGCCTTCCTGTGGGGTCCGCAGCCCGGCGAGGGTTTGCAGCAGAATGCTCTTGCCGCTGCCGATCCCTCCTACCACCGCAAGACTGCCGCCCGGCGGGACCTTCAGCGACAAGGGGCCCAGGCCGCGCCCGGTCTCGAAACGGAAAGCTGCCTCAGTGAGCGCGAGGTCCGCAGGGGTGGAGGGCAGCAAGGGCGCGGCCTCCTGGGGGATGGGAGGCTCTGGCGAATTCAGTACCTGGTCGATACGCTCCTGGCCGGCCCGGGCCCGCTGGAAAAGGTTCACGGACCAACCCAGGCTCATCACGGGCCAAGCCAGCGCCACCAGATAGCCGGTGAAGGCGGTCAGTTCCCCGAGCCCCAATTCATGCTGGGTGACCAGGCTCCCGCCATAGACCACCAAGACCAAGGTCGCGGCGCCCCCAATGAGGGCCGCCATGGGGCCATAGGCGCCGAAGATCGAGGACTGGAGGATGTTCAAGTGCGCCTGGTCTTCGCTCAAGGCACGAAAGCGCCCGACGCGCAGGTCCTCCAGTCCGAAGGCCTGGACCACCTTCTCGCCTTGGATGGTCTCGTGGCTGAAAGTGCTTAATTGGCTGGAGACGAGCTGGATCTTCTGCTGCAACGCGTGGCTTTTCTTGCTCAGGATGTAGAAGCCCAGCGCCAGGAACGAGAAGGGCAGCATCACCGCCGCCGTGAGCCGTCCATGGGTGTGGGCCATGAGCGCCAGGGTCATGGGCAGAATGCTGAAGGTCTGGAGGAGGCTCATGAAGCCGGGGCCCGTGGCCATGCGGACGGTGCTGACGTCATCCCCGATGCGGCTCATGAGGTCTCCAATGCGCTGCCGTTCGTAGAAATCAAAGGAGCGGGTCAGCAGGAACTGGTAGATGTCCTCGCGCTGGACCTTTTCGATCTCGCGGCTGAGGCCTATGAGTGTGTTGCGCATGAAGTAGCGCCCGATGCCAGCCGCCAGCGTGAACGTCAACATCCACAACAGGGCGCGGCGGGAATCCCCGTAGTGCTGGATCTCCAGGTCGTGCACCGCCCGCCCGGCCCAGAAGGGGACCCAGGCCGCCGCAAGGCTGCATAACAGGGTCGACCCAAGCCCCAGGTACAGGGACCGTCGGTGCCCCGCCAGGAGTTTCCACCACCAGATTCGGTTCGATGCCTTCGCCACGAATCCAGCCTAGCACTTGGCAGCCATGGCCCTCCGGTGCATGATGCCTGCATCCAATCCAAGAGGTTTTCATGCGGCGAGGGATTTTCATCCTCCTGGTGGTTCTGGCCCCTGGGTTCGCGCCCGGGGCGGCGCCCCTGGCTGCTCAGATCGTCCAGGAATCCTTCGCCCGGGATCCCGGCCCCTTGGATTTCATCCGGGGCGAAGGTTTCGAGCAGGCCATCATGCAGGCTCTTGCGGGCGATGCCCTGGTGGGATTGGATGCCCAGAACCGGGTGGTGCCGCGCCTTGCCGATCGCTGGGTGAGCAAGGGCACCACCACCCGGTTCCACCTTCGGGAGGGCCTCCGCTTCAGCTCCGGGGCACCCGTGGGCTCCGAGGACGTGGCCTGGACCTTCCATGAGATCCAAAGAGGCACCGGCGCCAGCCCGACCAAAAAGGGGCTCTTGGAAGGCGTCCGCATCCGGGCAGCTGGGGCGATGGTGGAGGTTTCCTCCACCAAGCCGGCGCTCCGCCTGCTGATGGAACTGGCGCGGGTTCCCATCGCCCGCAGTGGGCATCCGGAGGAAGGCAGCGGCCCCTTCTCCTTCCAACGCCAGGGTACCGAGTGGACCTTCACCGCCCGCCCCCATTTCTTGCACCCCAAGCTCCCAGCTCTCCATTTCCGCCTGCTGGCCGACGAGCAGGCCCTGTTGCAGAATCTCCAGAAGGGTTGGCTCTCCATCGGAGTGCCCCCGGCCCGGCGGAACCTGCGACCCCCGGTGAATCTGGTGGAGTTGCGGCAGCCCACCCACGCCCAACTCCTGGTCTGGAGCCGCCTGGGTGTGGCGCCGCTCCAGGCCCTGGAACGCTACCGGAATGAAGCCCTCCCCGCCGACCTGTTCGGCGTCAAGGCGCACCCGAGCCGAGGCTTGTGGCCCGAGTCCTTAGGCTTCCCCCCCATGGCCATCCAGGCGCCTGCGCCGCCCCCACCCCGGGGCCAACACTGGGAACTGCTCTACAGCTCTGGCGATGAGTTGGTGCAGAAAACTCTGTTGGCCCTCCGGGAACGGGCTCTAAAGGATGGCGTGGAGCTGGAGCCCAAACCCGTGGAGGCCGCGCTGCTCTATGAGCGCCTCCAGAAAGGGGATTTTCAGCTGGCCTGCGCCATTAATATTTTCGATCCCCACCCCTGGTCGGTGCTGGAGTTGATGGAACCCGCTGGGCCGCTGAATTTTTGTGGGTGGCAGGACACGCTGTACCCGGGACTCGCCCAGCGGCTGGAAGCGCCTGCCAGTCCCGCCTGGCGGGAGCTGCAGCAGGTCTGGTCGCGGCATCCGGCGGCGATTCCCATCCTGGATTTCACTTCGGTGGTGTGGGTGGACCGGAACTTGACTGTGGCACCGGGCGTTCTGGGTTT
Organism: Holophagaceae bacterium; assembly: GCA_025357545.1. Lineage (GTDB taxonomy): Bacteria > Acidobacteriota > Holophagae > Holophagales > Holophagaceae > JANXPB01. The sequence continues at coordinate 12,986 of JANXPB010000161.1, read as the reverse complement.
GTACCTCTCGACGCCCGGCCCCGCCGGCTGGACCTGGGCCCCCTAGGTGAGGGCACCCACCCCCAAGTACGCCGCCGGCTGGTGGGTGTGGCTGATGGCCCTGGGGATGGCCTTCCTGCTGCCTGGCACCGTCTGGCACCAGGCCTCGCCACAGGGCTTCCCCTTCGGCATCCTGCCGGCCACCGCTGCCATCCTGGGAGTGCTCTGCGCATTGGCTCCAGGCATCGCGCTGAAGCTCGGCCCCAGGGGCGCGCGGACCGGCTGGCTGGCGGCGCTAGAATCCCCGCCGGACTTCCTCTGGGGTGGCCTGCTGTTGGCCGCATGGCCGGGACTGTGGGGGCCCCCGGGACGGGTGGCCTTCGCCCTGGCCTTCCTGGCGGCGAGCCTTCCCACCGAGGTGCGCTGGCTCTGCGCGGCCCTGCCCCGGGAATCGCCCTTTCCGGAAGCCTATGGAGCAGCTGCGATTGCAACGACCAGGCGGAGGGCGCTGCTCCAGCTGATGCCGCGCTGGGTCGCGGCCCGCCTGCCGCTTTGGCTCACCGCAGCCCTGGTGTTGGAGCGCATCTTTGGCATCCAGGGCCTGGGCAGCGACTGGATGCAACGCATCGGGGCCCGGGACCAGATGGGCCTCGCAGCCTGGGTCATCGGCTTCGCCCTGCTCTGGCGGCTGACCCGGCCCTGGGAGCCCGCATGAAGTGGCGCTGCGCCTTTTTGCTGACTTTGCTCTTTCCGGAACTCCCCTTGGATCCCTTCAACGGCGATCTGCCCATGGGTTGGCACCATCTGCTGGGCACGGACACCTTGGGCCGGGACGGGCTTCTGCGCCTGCTCTCCAGTTCCGCCAGAAGCTTCGGATTTGCCGCGGCGGTGGCCTTGGGCTCCCTGACTCTGGGCTTGCTGTTGGCGCTCTGGGGCGATCACCTGCGGGCTGCGCGGTCGGCCCTGCGCTCGGTCCCTCCGCTGCTGGGCCTCATCCCGATGGCGGCGGTCCTGGGCGGCTTCGGATGGGTACCCTTGGGCATCTTTCTGGCCAGTTTCGGGGCGCTCCAATTGGAACCCGCGTTGAGGGCCCGGCTGGACCCCTTCCGTCGGAGTCCCGCCTGGGCCATGCACCAGGTCCTCGGCGCTTCCCGGGCCCATCAAATGAAAACCTGGGCGCCCTGGGCCTTCGAAGAAGCCATGCCCCTATTCCCCTCCGCCTGGGTGGCGGTGGTCTGGGCCGAGGCCACCCTGCGCCTGCTGGGCCTGGGGCCGGGGCCCCAGCATGATTCACTGGGCCTGTTGTTGAACGAGGAACTGCCCCGCCTGGCCACCGACGCCACGGCCCTCGGCTTGGGCGCCCTCCTCCTGGTATTGGCTCTAGCATGGAGTTCGGCGCGAGCGCCGGCGGAGCGGATATGACTGATCTGGTGGGTACGAAAATCCCCAACTTTTCCCTCTTGGACGACGAGGGGAGACTCGTCACAGCCAAGGACCTGGAGGGCCAGTGGACGGTGCTTTACGCCTATCCCAAGGATTCCACTCCCGGCTGCACCATGGAGGCCTGCGATTTCCGCGACCATTGGGCGCGCATTAAGGCCCTGGGGGCTGCGGTCTATGGCCTTTCCCGGGACAGCCAAAAGAGCCATCAGAATTTCATCGCCAAACAGGAACTGCCCTTCCGCCTGCTGAGCGATCCGGAGAAAACGCTGCTCGCGCCTCTTGGCGCCTTCGGCAAAAAGCTGATGTACGGCAAAGAAGTGGAAGGCATCATCCGCTCGACCTTTCTCATCGACCCCAAAGGCGCCATCCGCCACGTCTGGCCCAAAGTCAGCGTGAAGGGGCATGTACAGGCGGTGCTGGAGCAATTGAAGGCGCTGCGGGGGTGACCGGGCTAGAAGGATGGTTCCGCGAATTCCAGAGCGCGATCTCATCCAAGGCCCGCCGCTTGAACAGCAGGTGGGAAAGGCTGTTCTTTTGATCCCGCCACGGCGAGCCGGATTGGAGAAAGGACAGAATGCCCACACCCGCATCAGCCTGTCTGAAGGTGGTGGGGCCGAACACCGCCACCATCGTGGAGTACATGGAAGGGTGGTTCAGCACCTTGGAATCCCGGGTCAGCAGGATGTACTGGGTACCCATGTGCCAAGGGTTCCTGGTTCGCTGGGCCTCCAATGGGTCCCTTAGAAAGACGCCGAACAGGTTCAAGGCCTTGGCTCCGCCCAGCACGATACGGTCGACTGGAAGCGGGTTGCTCACATGAAGCGCCAACACGCCATCCGGTGCCAAGTGGGCGAAATAGCTCTCGTAGGCCTCCACCGTCAACAGATGCCAGGGCACGCTGTCGCCTGAAAAGGCATCGATCAGCAGCACGTCGAAGCCCCTCGCGCGCCCGGCGCGAAGTTCCTGTTCCAGGCAAACTCGACCATCCCCTTCGACGAGTTCCACCTTGGCCTTGGCATCCTTGAGTAGTCGGAATGCCTTGGACTGCGGCCCGGCCAAGGCACAATCAATTGGGTTGATCTCGTAAAATACATACTCATCGGCCGCGCGCCCGTAGTCCGCTACCGAACCGACCCCCAACCCCACGACGCCCACTTTCAGGCTGGGCTTCCGGGCCATCTGGAGGTTCAGCAAGCGACCAATACCGGAATCGGCCGTGTAATAAGAGAGCGGCTCCGTAGGCCTCGCCAAATCCACAAAGCCATGGAGCGTCTTCAAGTTGTCCATCATCAACATGTTTTGGACCCGGGACACCCGGATGATCCCGTAGAAATTCCTAAGATAGATACCGGGATTCCGGCCCTCACTCCAGAGCGCGAGTCCTCCCGCCGCGAATCCGAGCAGCGAGCTGGCGATCGCTCCCGCCACCGAGCGCCCCACTTGGCGCCGCGCCAAGAGGTAACCCATCCAGGCCACTCCAAGGACCGCACACCCGAATTCGAAGAGGCGGTTGAACACCACCGGCGCGAGGATCGCTACGCAGATGCCGCCCAGCACCCCGCCGGTGGCCACCCAGAGGTAGAACCGCGTCAGCTGGGCCACACCTGGCCGGCATTCATACAGGTACCCATGGCACACCATGCAGCCTGAGAAAGTCGCCGCGGTGCCCCCGAGTATCAACAGGGGGGTTTCAAAGTTGGGAGACCATGGCGCCGCAAGCGATGTCGCGATGGAGACCACGAAAAGCGTCATCCAGATCACTGGCCAGACGCCCCGACCCAAAGCCCATTTCCCGTCGAACACTAGGATGAAGCTCGCCAGATAGGCCACCAGGGGCAGAATCCAGAGCAGGGGGATGGCGGCGATTTCGAGAGTCATCTTGTTGGTCGATGCCATCAGGATCATGGAGCCCGCAGCGGAAGCCAGGATCCAGGGGAGGGGCTTTCCGGGCAACCCGGTGGGGTCAGATCCCACATCCACATCGACCCTCAGGTTGCCACCAGGGTCCCCTTCGCTGCGGTTCCAGAGGGTCCAGACACCCGCGGTGAACAGAAGCATCAGAATGAAGATCAGGATTCCCTGATTTGATGACGACAGCAGAGGCTCCGCCAGAAATGGATATGCCAGGAGCCCTCCCAACGACCCCGCATTGGACCAAGCATAGAGACGATAAGGCGAGTGTCTCGCCGGAGTGCGGTAGAACCAAGCCTGCATCAGCGGCGAAGTGGCCGCGAGGGCCATCATTGGCAGCGCCGAGGTGGTCGTCAGCATCCAGAGCAGAGAGCCGGCCGTCTGACCCGCCACCAGACTTGCATCGGGAATCAGGGGATTGCCGTGGTGCACCCATCGCCAAGTGAGCGAACCCAGGACCAAGGCTAGAAACAAGGCGTGGAATTGGACCTGGCGCCGTTGAGTTACTTTCGAGCCCAGCAGATGGGCATAGGCGTAACCAGCCAGGAGAACCACCTGGAAGAACAGGAGGCAGACAATCCAGACATTGGCCCCGCCTCCAAAGCGTGGTGTTAGAACCTTGCCAAGGAAGGGTTCGAAAAGGAACAGTACGAAGGCCCCGATGGCTGAGAGCAGTCCATAGATCATCGCGTCGAAGCGCTCCGGGATTAGTGTGGAGTCTGACACAGGAAGGCTTTGGCGCGAAGCCTCGGAGGGGGCTAGAAAGCCGGCCTTTCGAAGAGGAGATCCGAAAGGCTGTTGCGTCCGTCGCGCCAGGGGCGTTGGTTATTCAGGACGGGAATTCCTTTCCTATGCGCAGGTTTGTCCGGGATGCCTGGGCCGAATTGAAACACTGCGGTTTCAGAGATCATGGGGTGGTCCAAGGTCTCCGGAGCCTTGGCCAGCAGGATATAGTTGCAGGCAAGATCGCTCACATCCACGGCCCCCGCCGCGGATTCGTGGCCCTTGTTCACCAGGGCAAGGCCATAGAGTTCCAGGGCTCGCGCATTGGTCAGGGCCACCCGATCGACCGCCAAGGGGCTGCTCACATGGATCGCTAGGATGCCCCCCGGAGCCAGGTGGGCCAAGTACGTCTGGCAAGCTTCAAGCGTGAGCAGATGCCAGGGCACGGCGTCCCCTGAAAATGCGTCGATCAGCAGGACATCGAATTGCTTCGAGCCCTGCCCTGCCAACTCCCGGGCGAGCAAAGCTCGGCCATCCCCCTCCTGGACATCAACCCGACAACGCGCATCCCGCAAAATCGGGAACGCGGTGGGATGGAGACCCGATAAGGCGATGACCTTGGGGCTTATTTCGTAGAAGGTGTAGGCGTCGCCGGGCCGGCCGTAATTGGCCACGGAGCCCACCCCCAGGCCCACCACGCCGACCTTGAGCGCAGCTTTCCGCGACATCTGAAGCAACAGGGCACGCCCGATTCCTGAAGGGGGCGCGTAGTACGCCATGGGAATGCGAGGGTTTTTTAGCCACGCGGCCCCATGGATGGTATGTCCGTGCTTCATCAGCATGAATTCCCCTTGCGTCGCGACCTGGATCGTCCCGAAGAAATCTCGGTAGAACCGGCCTGGGCGGGAAGCCTGATTCGTCAGAGACCACCCACCAGACGCGAGGCATACCAGCACCACGGCCACACCCCAGGACAGCCTTGAGCTTCCCTCCAGTTTCAACCATGAGAGCGCCAGGACCCCCACGAGGAGGCATGCAATGCCGAATTCGTAAAAGCGGTTGAATACGAGGGGAGCCACCAGGGCCACCGAGGCGCCCCCCACAAGACCGCCCACGGCGATCATAAGGTAGTAGGCCGTGAGGTGTCCTATCCCAGGGCGCAATTCGTAAAGGTAGCCATGACAGGTCATGCAGCCGAAGAAGACCACGCAGGCGCACCCCGCGATGACCAGGCTCATGGTAGAAGTTCCGATGCCGTAAGCCACAAGCACCACTGAAAAGGCCATTGGCATGAGCCACAAGGCCATCCGGAGGGATGTATTCCAGGGACTCCGACCGTTGAAGATCAGGACGAAGGTGGCCAGGTAGAGCATGAGGGGTAGGATCCAAAGCAGTGGGATCGCAGCTACCTCGGTGGTAAGTACATTTGTGGTGGCCAACAGCAGGGCGGAGCCCACGGCTGAAGCCAGGAGCCAAAGCCACGGACGGCCACCAGGGATATCTTCCAGGGACCCGTTCATTGGCCCTGGAGGATCCAAGGCCCTGTCAGCCCTCCACCCAAGGGCGAGGATTCCGGCTCCGAAAACCACCGTCAAGGCGAGGATCAGCCCTCCCTGGCCAGCCGTCGAAAGCCAACGTTCCGCCGCGAAAGGGTAGATGAGCAGACCCAACCAGGAACCTGCATTCGACGCAGCATATAAATGGTAGGGTGACCTGCCTACAAAACTGCGGCTGAACCAAGCCTGGCACAGGGGCGCCGTGGCACTGAGGACCAACATGGGGAGACCCACGCTCCGCGACAACAATGCCAATAGTGGCACTACGCTGATCCGCGGGTCCGCCTGGCCTCCATCAAATCCGAGCACCAGAGGCGCGTGGCCTCCCAACCGTCCAAGGGCCATGAAACCCACGGTGGACAGAAGGAGTGCGCCATGGAGCAGCACTTGGGAGCGCGTTTTCAGGAAACGAATGCTGAGATGGGCATACCCGTAGCCCCCCAGGAAAGCCGCCTGAAAAAACAGCATACAGGTGATCCAGACCTGGGAGCCGCCGCCGAACCCGGGGGTCACCACCTTCCCGATGAAGGGCTCGATGAAGAAGAGGAGGAAGGCCCCCAGGAAGGAGACTAGGCCGAACAAGGCCTGCGGCTCAAATCGCCATGATGGAGTAGCCCCCATCGACGTAAATGGTCTGCCCTGTCACGCCGCGGCCCATGGGGCTCAGCAGGAATAGCGCCCCATCGGCCACTTCCTCCAGCTCCACCAGCTTGCGCAGTGGCGCGTGGTTGCGGTGGTGGTCCAGGATGCTGGAAAACCCACCGATGCCGCTGCTGGCCAGGGTCTTGATGGGGCCGGCGGACAAAGCATTGACCCTGATGCCCAGGGGCCCCAGATCCGAAGCCAGGTAGCGCACGGAAGCTTCCAGCGCGGCCTTGGCCACACCCATCACGTTGTAGTTGGGCATCACCCGCTGGCTGCCCAGGTAGCTGAGGGCGATGATGCTGCCGCCTTCCGCCATGAGCGGCTTGGCCGCGTAGGCCAGGGCCGGCAGGCTGTAGGCGCTGATGTCCTGGGCGATGCGGAAGTCCTCGCGGGTGGTGGAGACGAAATCCCCTTCCAGGGCCTGGCGGGGTGCGTAGGCCACGGCATGCACCAGGAAATCAAGCTTGCCCCACTGCTTGCTCAGTTCCTCGAAAGCAGTCTTGATCTGGTTGTCATCCGCGACGTCCATAGGCAGCAGCAGGGGATTTTCCAATTCCGCGGCCAAGTCCCGCACATTCTCGCCCAGGCGCTCGTTCTGGTAGGTCAGCGCCAATTGGGCGCCATTGTCCGCGCAAACCCGCGCAATGGCCCAGGCGATGGACCGCTTGTTGGCGACCCCGACGACCAAGCCGCGCATACCTTTCATCAACATCGGGAAGGACCTCCAGTGCTTGAGGGACGAAGGACCCACCTTACCGCGGAGACCCGCCTTGAACCAAACCCAGGGCGAGTACACTTCATGTAACGTATGCGCCTCTGGCTCCTTCTCCTCCTGTCAGCCTCGCCCTCCATGGCGGCGGAAGGCCCCTACACTCCCCGTGTGGATCTTGATGCGGGGCGATACCTCAAGGCCATGACCGAGGCGGAAGCCCGAATCCGCCAGAATCCCCACGACGCCCTGGCCTGGGCCGCGAAATCCCAGGCCCTCACTGCCCAACTCCGGTTCAGTGAAGGTCTGGCGGCGGCGGGCCAGTCTCTCGGTTTGAAGAATGATCTCGCGGATGGGCTCCTCGCCCGGGGGCTGGCGCGCGCCGGCAAGGCCGTGCAACAGCGCAACCTGGGTAGTGTTCGCGGCGTCTCCAACGCCATGGATGACTTCCGGGCCGCCACCGAAGCGGACCCTAGCCTGGTCGGCGCATGGATGAGTCTGGGACTCGCTTACGAGCAGGTTCCCGGATTCTTCGGCGGCTCTACGAAGCAGGCTTTCCGATGTGCGGACAGTCTGCGCCGGGTCAATCCCTCCCGTGGCGATCTGCTCCAGGGCCTTGTTCTCGCCATGGAGGAACGGTGGACCGAAGCGCTGCCCTTCTTTGTCCGGGCCCTCTCCGCGGCTCCAGGCGACCCCGAAATCGTGTACGGCTATCTGGACGCCCTCGGGAGCCGGGCCACCCGGAAGTCACTCGGTGAAGAGGGCCAGCGGAGGATGTGTGTGGTTGAAGCCTATCGCCTGCTTCCTGCCATGAAGGGGCGGGCTCGCGGGCTGCAGGCCATTTGCGATGCATTGCTGGATGGGGGAGACCCCGAAGGTGCCTGGAAGGTGGCCAAGGAGTCGGTTGCGCGGGCGGACTCGCCCAGCATCATGAGAGCCCAACTCGGAAAAGTCGCCGCCCGCGCTGGCATTCATCGCGAGGATGGACTCGCCTTCCTGGACCAGGTCTTGAAGGAACCCTTTGAGGGCGGCACCGGTGGGCTCCCCTCCATCCACTGGCGGCGGGGACAGATCCTCAAGGATCTGGGGCGGAAGGACGAAGCCAGAGCTGCCGCCCAGGCCGCCCTTGGCATTGACCCCAAACATCCCGGGGCCCGCAGGCTGCTGGACGACCTTGGTTGACGGACGTGTCGGCCGGCTTGGCGGGCACCTTGGCCTACCACGGGGTTTATGCCTGGGTGCCCGCCCACCTTCTGTCCAGGCCCGTTGGTGATAGCTTGGTAGCTCCAACGCCCATCCCCAAGGAGCTGCCTTGAAGACCATCATCCTCGCAGGCGGCCTGGGGACGAGGCTTTCGGAGGAAACGGTCCTCAAGCCCAAGCCCATGGTGGAAGTGGGCGGCCACCCCATGCTGTGGCACATCATGAACATCTACGCAGCCCATGGCTTCACTGAATTCCTGGTGGCCCTGGGCTACCGCGGCGAGGTCATCAAGGACTACTTCCTGAACTTCCAGACCCGCAATGCAGACCTCACCGTCGACTTGCGGAAGGGCGCCGTGGAGGTCCACGAAGGCCTGGGTTTGGACTGGCGCGTCCACCTGGTGGACACCGGCGCGGAAACCCAGACCGGCGGCCGCGTGAAGCGGCTGAGTGCCTGGCTCGAAGGAGATGACACTTTCCTGCTCACCTATGGCGATGGCGTGGGAAATGTGGATCTGAAGGCCCTGGTGGCCTTCCACAAGTCCCACGGGAAACTGGCCACGGTAACCGCCGTGCGACCGCCTGCGCGCTTCGGAGGCCTGGCGATGGAAGGAGACCGAGTCACCCGTTTCGCGGAGAAACCCCAGACCGGCGAAGGCTGGATCAATGGTGGATTCTTCGCTCTGGACCGCCGCGTGCTGGACTACATCGAAGGGGATTCCACCCTGTGGGAAGTGGGCCCCCTTGAGCAGCTCGCCTCCGAAGGCCAGCTCATGGCCTTCAAGCATCCGGGCTTCTGGCAGCCCATGGACACCATCCGGGAGAAGCAGCTGCTCGAAAAGCTCTGGGAATCGGGCCAGGCGCCCTGGAAGGTGTGGCCATGAACGCCAAGCCGAGTGTCTGGAAAGACCGCCGGGTCCTGGTGACCGGGGCCACAGGCATCGTAGGTTCCTGGCTTTGCCAACGCCTGGTGGCCGAGCGGGCCAACGTGGTGGTGCTGGTGCGCGATTGGGACCCCCAAAGCGAATTCGTGCGCGCGGGCACCATCCAGAGCTGCCGGGTCGTGCAGGGGGCCCTGGAAGACTACGCGTCTGTGGAAAGGGCCATCAGCGAGCAGGAGGTGGATACCGTCATCCATCTGGGCGCCCAGGCCCTAGTGGGCGTGGCGCTGCGCAGCCCGCTGGCGACGTTTGAAGCGAACATCCGGGGGACCTACAACCTCCTGGATGCCACCCGGGTCCACCGGGACCTCGTGAAGCGGATCGTGGTGGCATCTTCGGACAAGGCCTATGGTGATTCGGATTTGCTGCCCTACACCGAGGACATGCCCCTTAATGGTCGCCATCCTTACGACGTGTCGAAAAGCTGCGCGGATCTCCTGGCGCTCACCTACGCCGAGACTTACGGGCTCCCAATTGCTATCGCCCGGTGCGGAAACATCTACGGCGGCGGGGACCTCCACTGGAGCCGCATCGTGCCGGGCACCATCAAGGCCGTGCTGGAAAATCGCGCGCCTGTGCTGCGCTCCGATGGCACCAATATCCGCGACTACATCTTCGTGACCGATGTGGTGGACGCCTACCTCCGCCTTGCGGAACTCAGCGGTTCGGAAGGGGTGCAGGGTGAGGCCTTCAACTTCAGTCCCCAAAGCCGCATCAACGTGCTGGAAATAACCCGCGCCATCCTGCGCCTGATGGGGCGAGAGGATCTTCAGCCCATCATCCAGTCCACCGCAAGATCTGAAATCCAGGACCAGTTTCTGGATGCGTCCAAGGCGAATGAGCGCCTGGGGTGGGTGCCAACCTACGATCTCGACGCCGGCCTCGAGAGCACGATCCCCTGGTACCGGGCCTTCCTGGAAACCCAGCCATGAGCGCCGAAGAACTCCGCTCGCGCATTCTGGCCCTGGTGTCGGAGTATGCCGTGGAGCAGTGGCCCGCGCGGAGCTTCGAGCCTGGAGTGTCAGCAGTGCCTGTAAGCGGGAAGGTCTTCGATGGAGAAGACGTGCAGCACCTGGTGGATGCCTCCTTGGATTTCTGGCTCACCACCGGGCGCTTCGCCCGGGACTTCGAAGCTTCCTTTGCGGAATGGTGGGGAAGGAAATTCTGCCTGCTGGTGAATTCCGGCTCCTCCGCCAACCTGGTGGCGCTCTCGGCCCTCACCTCGCCGCAGCTAGGGGACCGCCGGTTGAAGCCGGGCGACGAAGTGATCACCTGCGCCGCGGGTTTTCCCACCACCGTGGCACCCATCCTGCAGAACCAGTTGGTGCCGGTCTTCCTGGATGTCCACATCCCCACCTACAATTTGGATGTCACGCACCTGGATGCCGCCATCGGGCCCCGCACCAAGGCCATCATGGTGGCCCACACGCTGGGCAACCCCTTCGACCTGGATGCCGTGCTGCGCGTGGCTCGGAAGCACCAGCTCTGGGTGCTCGAAGATTGCTGCGACGCCGTGGGCGCCGAGTACCGGGGCCAGAAAGTGGGCACCTTCGGCGATCTCGCCACCGTGAGCTTCTACCCCGCCCACCACATCACCATGGGCGAGGGCGGCGCTGTAGTGACCGACTCCCCTCAGCTGAAAAAGCTCGTGGAGTCGTTCCGGGACTGGGGCCGCGATTGCTGGTGCGAACCCGGCCATGACAACACCTGCCACAAACGCTTCGACTGGCAGCTGGGAGATCTGCCGCGCGGCTACGACCACAAGTACACCTACAGCCACATCGGCTACAACCTGAAGCTCACGGATATGCAGGCGGCGGTGGGGGTCAGCCAACTGAAAAAACTGCCCGGCTTCATCCAGCGCCGAAATGAAAACTACGCTTATTTGAGGAAGCAGCTGGAACCTCTCGGGGAGTTCCTGGAACTTCCCGAAGCCACCGCCCACAGCGAGCCCAGCTGGTTCGGCTTCCCCATCACGCTGCGCCCCGCCGCACCGATTTCCCGCAACCAACTCATCCAGCACCTCGAATCCAGCCGCATCGGCACACGCCTGCTCTTCGGCGGCAACCTACTGCGGCAGCCGGCCTTCAAAGACGTGCCTCACCGCATCGTAGGGGGTCTCTCCAATGCCGACCGCGTCATGGACAGCACCTTCTGGGTGGGGATTTATCCAGGATTGGAAAGTGTTCAATTGGATTACATGGCCCATGAGATCCAGGCCGGCCTGAGTCAAACATATGTCTAGGCTGCTTCCGGTTTCGGAACTGGATGAAGTGGTCCGGGCCGTGGGAGATTGGGAGCCCCTGCGGGGAGCCCGTCTTTTCATCACCGGTGGGACGGGCTTTTTCGGAACGTGGCTGCTGGAATCCCTGGCCCATGCGAATCGAGTCTTGGACTTGGGCCTGAGCGCGGCAATTTTGACCCGCGATGCCACGGCCTTCCAGTCCCAGATGCCTCACCTGTCCGGCGAACCATTTCATTGGGTGGAAGGGGATGTGGGCCATTTCCCCTTCCCCGAGGGAGTGTTCACGCACATTATCCATGGTGCCACTTCGACCCGAGCCAATCCCAACGGTGCCCAACCCGAGGAACTCCTGGATACGATCGTCGCCGGCACCCAGCGTGTGCTCGATTTCTCGGTGCGGGCTGGAGCCAAGAGATTGCTCTACCTCAGCAGTGGGGGTGTCTATGGTATCCAGCCCCAGGATCTTGGCCGCATCCCAGAAGATTATCGAGGAGCTCCCGATCCACTCGATGATCGTTCAGTCTATGCGCAAGGCAAACGTCTAGCCGAGCACCTCTGCGTCCTCCACCAAAAACGCCATGGAATTGAAACGCCTGTCGCCCGCGGCTTCGCCTTTGTGGGACCCCACCTGCCTCTGGATGCCCACTTCGCCATTGGCAATTTCCTGGGCGACGCGCTCGCCGGCCGCCCGATCCGCATCGGCGGGGATGGCACCCCGCTCAGGTCCTACCTCTACGCTTCGGATTTGGCCACCTGGCTCTGGACCATGCTACTCAAAGGTCAGGGCGGCCGGGCTTACAATCTGGGCTCCGATCAGGCACTGAGCATCCTCGATCTGGCGCGCAGTATTGGCCAACTGGGTGGCCTGGAGGTCATCCAATCCAAACACCCTGTGCCCGGCGCTCCACCCCTTCGCTACGTACCGGACATCACCAGGGCAAAATTGGAACTGGGTCTGGAGGTGCGCGTGCCCTTGGACAAAGCCATCGAACGCACCCTCAGGTGGCATCGGGCTCAATGAGCTGGTGAGCCTTGGCCGCGATCAGCGATGCCAGCCCCCCGGCCCTGCCCCACGATGGCTCACGGAAAGCGCTTAGGACACCGGGCTCGCCCGCATTTCCCCCCTGGCATTTCAGATGGCCCAGTCGGACCTGTACGCTGAAAAGAGCGCGGGGGATAACTCAACCGACAGGCCACGGGATGCTAAAGTCTCAGTAAATCATCAGGTGCGCTCAACCTTGAAAACGCGACGACTGAACCAACGTGTCAGGCTTCTGATCACCGGATTGATGCTACTGCTCCTTTTGGCCGCGGCTCTCAGCGTGGATTGGAAACCCGTCTTCTCCTCAATGGTCATGGTTCAACCAGATTGGCTGGTGGTGGGGCTTATTTTCAGTAGCCTGGCAGTCATTCTCAGGGGGCTTCGCCTGGCCGTTGTGAGTGGGTCCGCCCGACGATTCGTGCATGGATGGCGGGCGTTTTCATTAGGGTATGCCGGGAACCTGGTCCTACCCCTCGGTGCGGGGGAATTGTTGAAAATTGTCGCCTTTCGGTACCTTGCCAAAATTCCCGTCGCGAATGCGGCCGCCGCGATCTTCATGGACCGCATTCTGGACATGGTCGGAATGCTCG
>JANXPB010000202.1 GCA_025357545.1 Holophagaceae bacterium | reverse complement strand
GCCAAGGGCGCTCCGCGCCCTTGGCCGCCGGCACCATCAGGGAAGTTCGAGGATCATCTCCTGCCCCATGCGCGCCTTCACACCGAACACCCGGAGGATCAGTTCTGGCGTCAACACCTCTTCTGGGGGGCCGCTGGCGACAAGGCTTCCGTTGTCGAGCACCAGGACCTGGTCGAAGCAGAGGGCCGCGCGGAGGTCATGGAGGGTAATGAGCACGGCATGACCCTGGCTTCGAAGGTGGGTGGCGAGCTGTAGGACATCGAGCCCATGGCGCACGTCCAAATTGGCGGTGGGTTCATCCCAGAGCTGGATCGGGGCCTGAGTCGCGAGGGCCCGAGCCAGGAACACGCGGCGGCGCTCGCCGCCCGAGAGCCGCGTCACCGGACGATCCGCGAGATGCGCGATGTCGAGGGACTGCATGGCTGATTCCACGAATTCATCGTCATCGCCAAAAGCATGGCGTCCCTGAGCCACCACGTCCCGCACCGGAAACGCGAAGTCCGCGTGGAGATCCTGCCCCAGCCAGGCCAGGCGGCGGCCCCGCACGGGAAAGGAAATGCGATCCAGATCCTCGCCCATCCAAATGATTTTGCCTTCCGCCTTCAGCAGCCCCGCGAGCACCTGCAACAGTGTGGATTTGCCGGCGCCGTTGGGACCTGCGACGGCGGTGAGGCTGCCTTTGGCGAGGTGCAGCGACACGCCCCGCAGCCGTTCGCCGAGGGAAATCCCCTCAGCGCGGATCACCGCGGCCTCCGTAGCATCCAGAGGAAGAAGGGGCCACCCAGCAGTGCCGTCACAACACCCAACCGCAATTCGCCCGGAAGGAAGCGGGTGATGACATCGCAGAGCAGGACGAAGGCCGCGCCCCCCAGCATGGAAAGCGGCAGCAGGCGCCGGTGATCGGGGCCGAAGGCCAGGCGCAGCACATGGGGCACCACCAGCCCCACGAAGCCGATGACGCCGCCCACCGCCGTGGCCAGGGCCGTGAGGATCGTGGAGAGGATGACGATCTTCCACCGCAGGCGCCGCACGTTCACGCCGAGGCTCTGCGCGCCCTGTTCGCCCAGCGACAGCAGGTTCATGGCCCGGGCCAGGGGGAACAGGGCGAGGCAGCACAGCAGGGTGCCCGGCAGCACCATCCCAACATGGGCCCAGCTGCGGTTCTCCAGGCCGCCCAGCATCCAAAACACAATCTGGCCCGAGACTTCGAAGCGGCCTGCGGTGAGGTTCAGGATAAAACTCGTCCCCGCGCCGAATAGCGCGTTGAGTGCCACGCCCGCCAGCAGCAGGTGTTCGGCGCTGGCTTCGCGCTTGGCCAGGGCCATCACCGCGAAGGTCGCCAGGAAAGCTCCGGCGATGGAGGCCAGCAGCAGCGCGAAGATCGAAGTGGAAGCCCAGCCCAGGGCCAACGCGGACACGGCTCCCAGGGCGCCGCCGCTGCTGACGCCCAACAGCCCGGGGCTGGCCAGAGGATTGCGGAAGAAGGATTGCATCAGCACGCCGGAGGCCGCGAGACCCGCGCCAACCGCCAGGCCCGCCAGCGCTCGCGGCAACCGGAAATCCAGCACCACCGTGCGGGCCAATCCTTCCCCCTGTCCGGTCAAGGCGGCGATCACCTCCGAGGGTGAGAGCCGCACCTCGCCCCAGGCCAGGGAGGCCACCAGCGTCACCGCCAGCAGGAGCGCCAGCAGCGTAGCGGGGAAGGCGAGCCCTTTCACCGGAAGCGCTCAGGATGGAGGGCGCGCGCCAATTCCTCGTAGGCGTCCAGGCGCGCCTGGGCGGTGGAGGCCATGCGCGGGCCCGACACCAGCACCACCCGGCCGGCCTTCATCGCCGCCAGAAAGCGATAGGACGGCAGGGCGCGCAGGCGTTCGATGACGCGGCTGCCCTCCTCGCCGCTGGCCACGAGCGCTTCGGCATTCCAGGTGAGCAGCTTTTCCGTGGGTGTGGGCTGGTGGCCCTTGAGGCCCGCTTCGGCCGCCACGTTGAGGGCTCCCGCGTGATCGCAGACATCCTGGAAGGTTGTATCCGATCCGGCGGTGAAGGGAAAGGTGCTGGCGGCCAGGACGCGCACGGGCCTTACATCTTGGAGTTTCATTTTCAACGTGGCGACCCGCAGCTGCCACGTGCGTATCAGTGCTTCGGCGCGGTCGGCATGGCCCAGGGCTAGGCCGATGCTGCGGGCGTTGGCGTAGAGATCCTCCAGGCTTTCGAAGCGCTCAAGGCTGAGGAGCTTCACACCGGCCCGCCGCAGCAGAGCCTTGGTTTCGGCGCGGGTGTAGCTGGCGATGAGGACGAGATCCGGGCGGAATTTCAGGATGCTTTCCGCGTCGCTGGTCTGCAGCGTCGGGTAGGCGGCGGCTTCCTTGGCGACGGGGCTGTAGGTGGGGTCCTTCGCGAGATGGCTGAGGGCGGCGATCTGGGAGGGATCCGCCAGGGCCAGCACCAGCTCATCGGTACCCACGGTTTGGGACACCACCCGCAGGGGTAGCTGCCCGCTGGGCGCCGCGACAAGCGTGGCGCCCAGCAGCAGGAAGACCAGCCAACGAAGGGGGCCCATTTCAGTAACGGTAGCGCAGGCTCAGCGTCAGGGTCGGCCCGGGCGCTGGAAAGGTGGGGATGAGGTAGGCGTCGTTTTCGCGGAAGCGCCTGCCGCTGAGCCAATCTTCCTTGGACCAAGCAGGCTGCAGCAGGTGCTCGCCGCGGCCTTCCAGTTGCAGGCTCGGCGTGAGTTTCCAGGTGGCGCCCAGGGCCAGATCATTGAAATGCGTGTGGGCGCCACCGACACCGCCGAGGTCATCGAAATACTGGTAGCTGGACCCCACCCACGACCAGCGTGCGAAAAGACTCCAGTCGCCGAAGGTCGCAGCACCGCGCAGGCCGCCGGAGAAAAAGGGCCGGCCGATGGCGCCGCCGGACAGGAGTTGTTTCGCCTCGGGCTGGCTCTGGTTGCGGGCCTCCTGGCTGCGGGCGAAGACTTCGAGGGACCACGCGTCCTGGTGGAACTGGACCGCCCCCTCCACACCCTGCACCCGCAAGTTCGTACCGTTGTCGTAGCGGTATTTGAAACCCGGCAGCGGCACAAAGAAAATCACTGCGTCGTAGCGGGTGCGGGAGGCTTCGAGCTTCAGGGACCAGGGGCCGAAATCGGCGCTGCCGCCCACCTGGAGGGTCTTGCTCTTCTCGTTGTCGAGGTCGCTGAAGCCATTGCTCAGGTTGTGGGTGAGGGAGAACAGGTCGGGCGTGTTGTAGCTGGTGCCATAGCTGGCGTAGACGCGAGCCCCTTTCCCAGGGGCCCAATTGAGGCCCAACCTGCCCACGGTGGTGCTGCTGGAGCGCTCGGGCACGGCGCTGCCGTCATCGAAGCGGTAGTCGATGCGATCCTTCTGGTCGCGCAGGCTCGCCACCAGGCGAAGCGATTCGCTAAGGTCGAAGGCGCCTTCCAGGCCCAACGCCACGTGCCGGCCCTCGCCGCGGTCGCCCCCGGGGGTGGCGGAAATTTCGTGGTAGGCGTCCAGCATCCCTGAGATCCGCAAGGCGGCCGAGGGCGTCCAGGCCAGGGAGGCGACCCCCTGGTTGCGCTGGCTGTGGTAGCGATCGGGGGAGGCACCGAAGCCCGGTTCCACCCGGTCCTGGAGGCTCTGGCCCAAGCTGAACTCCATCAGCAGAGCCTCGCCGAAGTTCTGTCGATAGCTGCCGATGAGCTGCTCGTTCCGCAAGCTCGACTCGCGGCCGGGAGTGTAGATCCGCGTGAAGGTGTAGTTCGGCGCGGGGTAGTCGCTGTCATAGGGAATGGGCGTTCCCTGAAAATGATTGCGGTAGATGAACGTAGCGACGCCGTTTTCGCCAAGCTGCTGGCCGAGGCTCAAGGCCGCGCCGGTACTGCGGAAAGGGTGGGTGGTTTCGGTGCTCTGATCTTCCCGCGCGCCGCGCAGATCCAGTCTTGCCCATCCACAGGTCCAGCCGAATGCCGGGCTCAACTGCTCCTGTTTTACCCCGCGATTCCCAAGGCCCAGCACTCCTTCACCGCTCCACCCCGCCTTGCTGGGCCCCGCGGAGTAGAGCGCCACCACGCCGCCGTGGGTGTCGCTGCCGTAGCGCGTGGATGCTGGGCCCGTCAGGATCTCCACCCGTTCAATGCCTTCGAGGCCGTAGGTGGCGAAATCAGGATTCAGTCCGGCCGCATCGGTAATGCGGATGCCGTCCAACAGCACCACCACGTCCCGGGCCCGGGTGCCCCCCAGGTACAAGCTCGCCGCGGCGCCGGGGCCACCGTAGGCCTGCACCTGGCCGGGGAATATCTGCTGGAGCAGATCTCCCAAAGTCCGCGCGCCGCTGCGCCGGATGGCGCTGGCGTCGAGCACCCTCACGGGATTGGGCGATTTGGCAAGCTCCACGGGCGCACTTTCGGCGCTGACCGTGACCGTGGCAGCCGCCTCAGCCTTGGGTTTGGGCCGTTCCGATTCGAGGGCTTCCGCTGAAAGGCTGGTTCCCAGCGCCAAGCTGAAACCTAGCCGAGTGAAATTCCGAAGTGCCGACATTCACGCCTCCACGCATGAAACGCAAAGGGCATGGGAGGGCTTCGCCGGAGCGGCGGGAACCCTCCGCTCCCTCGGCGGTGGTCTTAGTCCTGAATCGGTCTCCGGGCTCGCACACGGCAGGGGTCGCTGGACCTCCCCGGAGCCTTCCCGGCGCGGCGCGCCAGTGACTCCAGCCGGTCTCCAGAAGATCACTTCCGGGCCGGGCCTCCCATGAAACCTGAATTTCGTGGGGTGCATACCGTTGCGGGGCAGCGCCGGAATCTCACCGGCTTCCCGTGCATCCAGCACACGTTGTAAGGATTCAGCCTTCCACGGTCCCGAAGCTTTGGCAACCAGAGGCTCACCGGGAGGGTAGTCAGAGTCCATTAAATGCTGCCCAGACCCCGCTTCACGGGTGTCGGCTTGTGCCGGTGGGCATGGTGCGGTTGTGGTAGCGGAGGATGGCTCTGTTGGAGCTGTGGATCTCCAGCTTGGTGATCCCCCAGGGCTGCCAGGCCAGATCCAGCGACCGCTCCAGGGGCAAGCCCAGGAAATGCGACAGGATGGCCCGCAAAGGGCCGCCATGGGTGAGCACGAGGGTGGGCACCTCGCCTTCGATGGCGCCCTGGAAGGCCATGAGGGCGCGACTGGCGCAGTGCGCGAAGCTCTCGCCGCCGGGTGGGGTGCCCAGCACGGGATTGGCGAAAAAGGGCTCGGCCCCCTTGATCTCCGGCCAGGGGATGCCCTCCCAATCGCCGAAGGATTGTTCACCCAGGTCGGACAGCACTAGGGTGGGCAGGCCCAGGTCCAGGGCATGGAGTTTGGCCCGCTGCATGTCCGACGTCAGCACCCGCCGGATGCCCGAGGCCAGCAACTCCGCCCGGATGGCCGGCCAGGCCTTTTGGCCAGTCTCGCTCACGGGCAGATCGGAGCGGCCCAAGGGTGCGCCCAGGTCGGAAGCCTGGGTGGGGCCGTGGCGCATCAGAAACAGAGGGATCACTCCCCCATCATCGCCTTGATGGTCCAGGCTTTATAGGCGAATCCTGCAGTCGGTTCGTGACACTCTTAGGCCAATGGCAGCCCGACAACCCATCCAAGCCAGTCCCAAACTGCTCGCCCTGCAGAAGGACTTCCAGCAGATCGCCAGTTTGGCGGGCTTTCTGAACTCGAGCATTGACGCGCCGCAGATGCGGCTTTTCTTCACGCTGTACGGCCGCGTGACCGCGGAAAGCGAAGCCGTCGCCGCGGAATTGGTGGCGCCCCTGCAGGCCTGGTCCGACCGGCTCGCGGCGGACTTGCGGGAGGGCAGTTCCTCGGCCGTGCTGCCACCCCAGATCCAGGTCAGCGCCCCCCAGATGTTGCCCAATGGCGGTTGGTACGTGGTCTCCACCATCAACTTCAACACCAAGGTCACGGACAGCAGTTACCTCCGCGTGCGCACGGCTGTGCTGGCGGCCTATAAGAAGGCCCTCGCCCTGCGGGATGGGGGTTTCAACGCGCCGGTTCCGGACCTGGCTGACATCCTGCCCTCCGTTGAGCTAGACAGTTCCGAAGCGCTCGCGCCGCCTGCGCCCGGTGACTGAGGCGGGCCTTCACTTCGTCGCCCAGCTCTCCAAAGGTTTCTTGGCCCCCTTCGGGAATGAAGATGGGGTCGTAGCCGAAGCCCCGCGTCCCCTTCGGCGCTTCGGCCAACCGGCCCTCGACGCTGGCTTCGAAGAATTTGGGCGCGCCCCCCTCCATGGGCGCCAGGGCCAGTACGCACACGAAGCGCGCGCTCCGAGGAGCAGAGAGGGGCAGCAACGCCAGCAGGGCGCGGTTCGTGTCACCGTTGGCAAGTCGCTTGGCGAAGCGCGCTGAAAGCACGCCGGGGCCGCCCCACAGCGCGTCCACGCAAAGCCCGGAATCATCGGCCAAGACGAAATCCACGGGGGCAGTGCCGTGATGCCTCCACCATTCCCGCGCGAAGGCTGCCTTCTGGCCGGCGTTGTCCCGGAAGAAGGCGCCGTCCTCGGGGATTTCCGGCGCCTCGGCGGGCCAGGCCGTGAGTGCGTAATCCGGCAAGAGCCCCGCGAATTCGCGGAGCTTGCCGGGGTTGCGGGAGGCCAGGAGGATCCGGCTCAGCACCCCACCACCTCCGTGTACCAGCTCCGCGCCCGTTCGGGCGTGATGGCACCGTGGATGAGGGCGCGGCCATCCTGGAAAAGGGTGATGTCCCAGCCGCCGTCACGGCCTTTCAGAAGCATCCCGCGCTGTTTCCAGGGGCTGCCGCTGCGGGTTTCCAGGCGTGATTGCAGGGCGGCGAAATCAAGCTTCCCGGGCGGATTCACCCGTATCTGCACACCCTCCAGGCCGCAGAGTGCAGATGCTTTCAGGGTCCAGCGGGCGTCGAGGAATTCCGTGATCTGCTCGGTGCAGAAGCGGCAGCGGGATTTGGGCGGGCGCAGGAACTGGCGCTCGTCGTCCCAGAGGTTGAAGCGCACCAGCTCGCGGTGGGGCTCACGGCCCGTCAGGATTTTCAGGGCCTCCAGGGCGGCCCAGGAGGCCACCACGCCCACGGCGGGGCCCAGCACTCCGGCGGTGTCGCAGGTGTCCACGTCGCCGAAGGCCGGGGGCTCTTCGATCAGGCAGCGCAGGCAGGCCGTGGCGGGCACCTGGATGGGCCACACCACGCCTTCGGCGCCGATGGCGCCCGTGTAGATCCACGGCGCTCCTGTGAGGATGGCCAGGTCGTTGATGAGAAAGCGCGCTTCGAAATTGTCGGTGCCATCGCAGATGAGGTCGAAGCCGCTCAACAGCTCCCGGGCATTTCCTGAGGTGAGATCCGCCACCACCGGGTGCAGCTCGATGTCGGAATTGGCCGCTGCAAGCCGCGCCGCGGCCACCTCGGCCTTGGGTCGCCCCAGGTCAGCTTCCAGGTATAGCAACTGCCGCTGGAGGTTGCTGCGCTCCACCAGATCCCGGTCGAGCAGTGTGAGATGCCCCACCCCCGCCCGCGCCAGCCAGGCGGCGATGACCGATCCCGTGGCGCCCAGACCGACCACGGCCACACGCCGGCTCCGGAGCAACTCGTCGGACCCGGCCCCTAGGAAGATGCGTTGCTTGGCGTAGCGGCTCATGGGTCGAGTCTCAAGTCCGGAAGCCCAAGTCTCAAGAAAAAAGGCGGGCCCGCAGGGCCCGCCTTTTTGGAAAACGCGACTGGATCAGTTCGCGGCGCCGGCCTTCTGGGCCTCGGCCATGGCGGCCTCGTACTCGGCCTGCAGGCGCTGGGCGTTGCTGATGGCGAACTTGTAGACGTACTCGAAGCGGTCGGCGCCCTTGGTGAGGCCGATGATCACTTCAAAGACGCCCTCGGCGCCCACTTCAAAGGGGCTGGCGATGACGTTGAAGGTGCCTTCCTTCGCGCCTTCGGGGATCTGCACATCGGAATCACGGATGATGTCCTTGCGCTCGCCGCTGGGGCTCACGACCGAGAAGCTGAACTTGAACTGGCCGTCCATGCGGGAGAACTTGCTGTAGAAGCAGACCTTCGGGAGGACGAAGGGCACTTCGGGGACAACGATGTGGTGATCGTAGAGGCCCATGAGCGAGGTCTTGCCGCCCATTTCCTGGCGGATGTCGTCGCAAAGCAGGGTGAACTCGTGCTTGGGGGCCTTGATCTGAACTTCTTGCATGGGTGCTCCATGGGGGTGGTTGAGGGGTCAACAAAAGTTGAACGCTCAGTTTATCGCCGAAGGGCCTTCCTTTCTAGCTAAGGTTTTTTAATGACACCCCTCCGTGGCGGCCTCCTCAAGCTCCTCACCTCGCTGCTACTCGCGGCGGGGGGCCTCTCGGCCCAGGAACTAAAGCTCCAGGTCTTGGGGACCACGGACCTGCACGGCCATGTGCTGCCCCAGGACACCTACTCCCTCCAACCCGAAAACAAAGGCTGGGCCAAGCTGGCCACCCTCATCCGCCAGGCCAGGGCCCAGAACCCCAATACCCTGCTCATCGATTCCGGCGACACCATCGAGGGGGAGCCCATCAATTATGTGCGGACCCGCCTCCGCCCTGATTTTCCGGAACCCTCCATTGCGGTGATGAACGAACTGGGCTTCTCGGCCATGGCCGTGGGCAACCACGATTTCAACTGGGGCCTGGACGTGTTGCGGACTGCCGAAAAGCAGGCCCGCTTTCCCTTCCTGTCGGCCAACACGCTGCTGGCCAAGGGTGGGAAACCAGCCTTCTTGCCTTGGACCAAACTCAAGGTGGGCGATGTGACCGTGGTCATCGTCGGCTTCACCACCCCAGGGATCCCAAAATGGGAGGAACCCGGCAATTATCCAGGTTTGGTCTTCCAGGACATCGTCGAGTGTGCCAAGGCCCTCGTGCCACGCTTGAGGGACAAGGAAAAGGCCGATGTGGTCATCGTTACGATGCACTCCGGCCTGGGCACCCTGCCGGGTCGGCCCGGGGATGAGAATGCAGCGCTTCGGCTGGCGGAGGAAGTGCCGGGCATCGACCTGATCCTTACGGGCCATACCCATCTGCCCATATCCACCCAACACAAGGGTGTGGCCATCCTCCAGGCCGGGGCCCACGGCCGGGCCCTTTCGGTGGCAGAGCTGGCCCTCCAAAAGATCCAAGGACACTGGCGGGTGGTGGCTTCGCAGGGGCACCTCGCCCAGCCCACCTCGGAAACACCCCAGGACCCTCAGGTGCTGGAACTGACGGCCTCCCTGCGCACTGCCACCGAGACCTACTTGAATACCGCCGCCACGAACCTGGGGACGGACCTAGACGGCCGCTGGTGCCGTTTGGAAGACACGCCCCTGGCCCAGCTCCTGCACACTGTCCAGCGCCTTGCCACCGGGGCCCAGCTTTCAGCGGTGAACTGGACCAGCGCCCGCATTTTCATTCCCAAGGGCCCAACGTCCGTGCGGCAGTTCTACAGCCTGCAGCCCTACGAGAATCAATTGGCCCGCATCCGCATCACCGGCAAACAGCTGCGGGCCTACTTGGAATTCGCCGCCCGGGCCTACAACTTCAGCCATGAGCCGGAGCTCTTCAACAAGGCGGTGGCCTTCTACGATGTGGACCAGATCGACGGTTGCGCCTATGCGCTGGACCTCTCCCAGGCCCGGGGCAGCCGCGTGAAGAACCTGGTCTTCCAGGGCCAGCCCGTGCGGGACGAGCAGACCTTCACGCTGGCCCTGAGCACCTACCGGGTGCGGGGCGGTGGGGGGTACATGGAGGCCATCGGTTTTACGGGCCAACCTGACTTTGTGACGCCGCAGCTGACCCGGAACCTCCTGCTGGACTACGTGCTCAACCGTCCCAACCTGGCTCCGGCGGCCGTGAACGCCTGGCGCACCATCCCGGCGCTGGACCGGGAGCGGGTCTTGCAACAAGGGCGCTAGGCCTCCTGTTTCTACCGAATGGGCACAAAGACCAAGCCCCCGCCTGGTTTCATCAAGATGGCCTCGGCGTCCAACAGGCCCAACAGCTTATGGTCCTCGGTGACCCCCGTGGGCAGGAATTCCAGGGTGCTCCCTGCCAAATCCATGCGGGCCAGCAGCAGGCCGGATTTCCTCTCAGAGGGGATGTGGGACCCGGGCACCGCCGCGAACACGACGCCTTTGCCCAACCACCAATTGAGGGAGCCGCGTTCTTTGCCCCCTGGGGCCAGGTTGGGTGGGGCCGCGTTGTTGAGCGTGAAAACCGCGTCGCCCACGGGATTGCCCTTGGCCCCGTCATAGGACTGGAGGTACAGGCTGGACCCGGTGGCGACCAGGACACTGCCCTCCTCGGAAATGACCAGGCGGCGGGATGGGGGCAGGCCCACCTCGGGGTTCCGGGGTTTCCGTCCCGCCGACCAGATCACATTGGCCTTCGTGTATTCGCGTTTCTCCAGGTAGGGCTCAGTGGAGCGGTAGAGCAGCACAAAGCCCTTGGTGTCCCAGCCCAGATCAACCACCTCGCCGGGCAGGTTCACCTTCGCCCCGAGCTTGCCACTCTTGGTGATCTGGTACAGCGTGGAGCCGGAGACGATCCAACCACTGCCGTAGGGGTCCACCAACCATTTTTCGGGGGTGGCGTCGAGCTTCGACACATCCAGGGTGGAGGTGACCCCGAAGTCCTTCATCCAGGTGTCCAGGGATCGCGTGGCGGGATTGAAGAAGGTGCAGGAACCATCCTTGTCCACCCGCGCCCAGCCCGTGGCGATGATCACCGGATCAGTGGCCTGGGGCGCGGCGGAAGCACCAAGCGAACCTGCCGAGAGCGCAGCTAGAAGAACAGAGACGGGAAAAGGATTCCGCACGGGATGACCTCAAATCAGAATTGGCAAGAATGGATATCTAACACATTAGAACCTGGTGGCCCCCACGCAAGGTATGGAGCCATGGTTTCGTTCCTCACCTTTTAGGAAAGCCGTTGATAGAAAGTTTTGATGCGGTTCAAAAGCGCGTCGGGTCCGAGCCCTTCCTCGTCCAACAGGCGCTTGGGGTCCCCGTGGTGGACGATGTGGTCGGGCACCGCGCAGCGCAGCAGCGGCTTGACCACTCCTGCGTCCGCCAGGGTCTCCAGCACCGCGGCGGAAAACCCGCCCGGCGCACAACCTTCTTCCAAGGTCACCACGGCCTTGGTGTTCCCGGCCCATGCGCAAAGGAGTTCCGAGTCGAGGGGCTTGATGAAGCGGGCATTGGCCACGGCGCAGGAAATGCCTTCCGCCGCGAGGCTTTCGGCCAGCCTCTGGGCAGGGGCGACCATGGCGCCGATGGCGAAGAGCAGCAGGTCGGAACCCTCCCGCAGCAGCTCCCCCTTGCCGATGGGCAGGGCGGTGATGGTCTCGTCCATCTTCACGCCCAGCCCGTTGCCGCGCGGATAGCGCAGGGCTGCGGGCCGGTCGGAATAGACCGCGGTCATGAGGAGGCGGCGCAGTTCGTTCTCATCCTTGGGAGCCATCAGGATGATGTTCGGGATGCAGCGCAGGTACGCCATGTCATAGAGGCCGTGGTGCGTGGGGCCGTCGGCCCCCACGATGCCGGCGCGGTCGAGGGCGAAGGTCACCGGCAGGTTCTGGATGCACACGTCGTGCACCACCTGATCGAAGCCCCGCTGCAGGAAGGTCGAGTAGATGGCGCACACGGGCCGCATGCCTTGAGCGGCCAACCCCGCGGCAAAGGTGACGGCATGCTGCTCGGCGATGCCCACATCAAACATGCGGTCCGGAAAGCTCTTGGCGAAGATGTCCAGGCCGGTGCCCGTGTCCATGGCCGCAGTGATCCCCACGATCTTGTCATCGGTCTTCGCCAGCTCCAGCAGGGCCTTGCCGAAGACGCTGGTGTAGCTGGGCGGCGCAGGCTTGGCGGGATCCACCACGGCTTTCCTCATTTCGCCGGCTTCCGCATCGAAAGCGGTGACGCCATGCCACTTCATAGGGTCGTTCACCGCCGGGTCGTAGCCGAAGCCTTTTTTGGTCTGCACGTGCAGCAGCACGGGGCCGTCGGCCATTTTTTCCTTGGCTTCCTGGATCGCGCGGGAGGTTGCGTTCACGTCGTGGCCGTTCACGGGGCCGAGGTAGCGGAACCCCAGATCCTCGAAGAGCAGGCCCGGCACCATCATGCGCTTGAAGGTCTCTTCGCTCCATTTGGCGGCCTTGGCCACGCCCTTGCTGACGGTGGGAAGGGGGATGGCCTTGATGGCGTGCTCGATACGGTCCCGCCAACGGTTGTAGTATTGGCCCGACATGATCTGGTTCAAGTACCCTTGCAGCGAGCCCACATTCGGACTGATGCTCATGTCGTTGTCGTTGAGGATCACGAGGAAGTTTTTCGCTTGCAGGTAGCCCGCCTGGTTGAGGCCCTCGAAGGCCATGCCCGCGGTCATGGAGCCGTCGCCGATGACCGCGATGCAGGCGTGGGTCTGGCCCTGCAGGTCCCGGGCCTTGGCCATGCCCAGTACGGCCGAGATGCTGGTGCTGGCATGGCCTGCGCCGAAATGGTCGTAGGGGCTCTCGTCGCGCTTCAGGAAGCCCGCCAGGCCGTTGTGCTGGCGCAGGGTGGGAAAGCGGTCCTTGCGGCCCGTTAGGATCTTGTGGGGGTAGGCCTGGTGGCCCACGTCCCAGACGATGCGGTCGTGGAGGAAATCGAAGTGGTGGAAGAGGGCCACCGTGAGTTCGACGGTGCCCAGGTTGGAACTGAAATGGCCACCGGTGCCGCTGATGGAATCGATAAGGAATTGGCGGACTTCAGAGGAGAGTTGTTCTA
This sequence comes from Holophagaceae bacterium, assembly GCA_025357545.1. GTDB lineage: Bacteria > Acidobacteriota > Holophagae > Holophagales > Holophagaceae > JANXPB01. The sequence continues at coordinate 35,922 of JANXPB010000202.1, read as the reverse complement.
GTTGGTCGTCGCTGAAATGCCGGATTTGCTGGGGGGCGGCGATGGAATCCAACAGCGGGTAGCGGGTGGCGGGGTTCTCCCCCATCACGTGTTCCTGACCGCCAAGTAGCGCGCCCACGTTGCCAGCGACGCGGGTTTCGGGAGGGATTGTAGATGCCATAGCGCTTTCTCCGTGGCCTCGACGAGGGCCCGCCGAGCGCCATCCAGTCCTAGGAGAGCCGGATAAGTGATCTTACCTCTTCCGACGTCCTTCCCGGCCCGCTTACCCAAGGTCGCCCCGTCGGAGGTGGCGTCCAGGATATCGTCCTGGATCTGGAAGGCCAGCCCCAGCGCGGATCCGGCTTCCCGCAAGGCTTCCCGCTGGGTGGGTTCCGCCCCCGCCAATACGGCTCCGATTTCCAGCGAGGCCCGGATCAGGGCGCCGGTCTTAAGGCGATGGATGGTCTTCAGGTGATCCAGGCCATAACTCGCCAGGGCCTCACCTTCGAGGTCCAAGGCCTGCCCCCCCACCATGCCCTTCCACCCGCTCGCCTCGGCCAACAGAGAAATGGCTTCGATCCTCAAAGAGGGCGCGACGGAGCCGTCTTCCGCCATGATATTGAAGGCCTCGGCCTGCAGTCCATCTCCAGCCAGGATGGCATGGGCCTCGCCGAAGACTACGTGGCAGGTGGGCTTGCCCCGCCGCAGGTCGTCGTCATCCATAGCCGGCAGGTCATCGTGGATCAGCGAGTAGGTGTGGATGAACTCCAGGGCCACGGCGCCGTTCAGCGCGCACTCCGGGGAAGCGCCCGTGGACTCCGCGGCCAGCAGACAGAGGACCGGGCGCACCCGCTTGCCGCCTGCCTCCAGGCTGTGGCGTATGGCTCCCGCAAGTTTTGCCGCCTCGCCGCCCTTGAAACGCCCGGCGAAGTGGCTGTCGAGAAGGGGCAGCAGCCGGTCCAGGTCCGCTTTCACGTGCAGCTGCAGGGCGGCCGGGTTCACACGGAGTCCTCGGGTTCCAGCGGTTCCGCCCGGTATTCTCCGCCCAGCCCGCGCTTAAGCACCTCCACGCGCCGTTGGGCTTCACCCAGCTGTTCCTGCAGGGCCTTGCTCAGCCCGACGCCCTCCTCGAAGGCTGCCAGTGCGGCCTCCAGGCTCAGGCTCCCGGCCTCGAGCTTCTGGACGATGCCCTCCAACCGGTCCAAGCCATCATCGAAGGAGGGGGCGGGGTTGGTCATGGACCCATTCTAAAAGGAAAGGGACCGCGACTGCGGCCCCTTTCCTACCCTGCGGGGAATCTATTTCCGGAAATTCTTGGCCATCTTCGCGCCCAGGTCTTCCATTTTGTAGCCCGCAGGCAGGGCAAAGGTGGCTTCGGGGATCGGGCCTTCCTTCACCTCGGTGGCCTCGGTGGTGATCTCGCCCACCATGGGCATCACATTGCGGGTCTTCAGGGCCATGCCCTGGATCTTGGCGAGCTCTTCACCCAGCTTTTTCATGCTCAAGGCGGCGGGGCCCATGGCGCCTGCGAGGTTCCGCAGCCGCAGGAAGCGCGTGTAGCTCACGGCCGGTACCGGTGGCTTAAGGGTCGGATCATTGCTGGTTTCGATGACTATCTTCCCCATGGTGATCTTCCATTTGCGGCATGAGCGCCCGACGATTGATTCTTTGCCCTGATCCTCCACCACCACTTCGCCCCCGCCCCCGCCGGGCATCATGGCCAGGATTTGGGGCGGCATATCCTTGAACTGCTTCGCCATGCCCTCGACCGCGGCCTCCAGGTCGTCCCAGCTCATCTTCTGGATGGCCTTCTTGTCATGGTCGATGGTGTAGTTCACGCCGTTGACATAGTCCACCAGGGTGTCGTGCTTGGAGCCGGGGTTATTGATGCGCATGTACTTGCTGGACCAGTAGTGGGTCTGGGGGCCGTCGTTGTATTTGCCGGTGCCCACCATGGTGACGGTCAAGTCACCGGCCAGCAGAGATGTGGTGGCAAGGAACAGCGCGGCCGCGCATTTCAGGACGATTCCCATGGGGGCTCCTTTGGGTGATTGATCCGAGGGTACTAGTTCAGGCCTTCGGGTGCCATCCCCGGTTGCGTTAACTTCTAGGATGAGGTGCTCATGACGCGCGTGCTGGTGGTGGACGATAGCCGGGAAACCTGCGACCTGCTCGAAGAACTGCTGGGTGGCATGGGATTGGAGGTGGTGAAGGCCACCAAGCCCGAGGACGCATTGCAGAAACTGAACGGCGGGGGGTTCTCGCTGATGCTTTCGGACATCAACCTGGAGGCCCGTCTGGATGGGCTGGACCTGCTCCGCGCCGCGAAACCTCTGGGCATTGAAGTGATCCTGCTCTCGGGCTTCGGCACCATCGAAAAGGCCATCGAGGCGGTCAAGGAAGGCGCCTTCGATTTCCTGTCCAAGCCCTGGGACAACGAGGAACTGAAGGCCCTGGTGAAGCGCGCCATGGTCCGGAAGGACGCCAAGGCCCCGGTGGACAAATCGCCCAAGGGCCCCCAGAGCGTGATGATCGGGTCCTCCGCCAAGATGATGGAGGTCTACAAGACCATTGCCAGCATCCAGAACTCGCGGGCCACTGTGCTCATTTCCGGCGAGAGCGGCACGGGCAAGGAACTCGTAGCCAGCACCGTCCACCTCAGCAGTGACCGCAAGGACCGGCCCTTCGTCGCAGTGAACTGCGGGGCGCTCACTGAGACGCTCCTGGAATCCGAGCTGTTCGGCCACGTGCGGGGCGCCTTCACCGGTGCGGCTGGCGACAAGAAGGGGCTCTTCGAGGAGGCCAGCGGCGGCACGATCTTCCTTGATGAGATCGGCGAGACGTCGCCCAGTTTCCAGGTGCGCCTGTTGAGAGTGCTCCAGGAGCAGGAGGTGCGGAAGGTAGGCGGCAACAAGACCACCAAGGTGGATGTCCGCGTCATCGCGGCCACCAACCGCGATCTGTCCCAGATGGTGAAGGATGGCAAATTCCGCGAGGACCTCTACTACCGCCTGAGCGTCGTGGAGATCCGGGTTCCACCCCTGCGGGAGCGCTGGACCAAGGACCGGGATGGCCGCGTGGTGTCCGACGTCTCCCTGCTGCTGGATCACTTTCTGGGGGAGGCCAGCCGCAAGGACCGAGTCGGCTACGCGCTCCGGGCGGATGCCCGCCGCCTCCTTGAAACCTATGGGTGGCCTGGCAACGTCAGGGAAATGGCCAATGTAGTGGAGCACCTCACCCAGCTAAGCCGGGGGCGGGAAATCACCCCGGATGATCTCCCCGCCAAACTCACTCAGCACAACCACCCAGCGGCCTCGGTGGCCCAGGCCGCTGGCCCTCTGGTCGAACTAGTTGAAGGATGGGACCACCTGCCAACCCTCGAGGAACTAGAGCGCCGTTACATCCAAGTGCTCCTGAAACATGAGACCAGGAAGAGCCGTATCGCCGAGATCCTTGGCAAAGACCGGACCACGCTCTACCGGAAACTTCGGGATCTCGGCCTGGCCGAAGGCACTGAAGAAGCGTGACCTTGGGCGTGGGGATTTGCAGCATTGTTGCAATTCACAACGAGCCGGTGAACGGTTGATTTCGACTTAAGCTAATATTTATAAGCATTAACGTTTTGGCCTGATCCTTCCTAGGTATACCCCAGAACGTCCGGCCGTGCCGGAACATCCCCAGATGGAGAATTACATGAAGAAGCTCGCCGCCCTGCTCGTGGCCGCTGCCCTGATCAGCCCCGTGTTCGCGCAGGATGCCAAGAAAGCTCCCGCCGTTGCCCCCAAGGCCGCTGTCGTCAAGACCGCTCCCGCCGCTGCGCCCGCCGCCCCGGCTGCTGAGGCCCCCAAGCCGGCCAAGAAGCACCACCACAAGAAGCACAAGAAGTCCGAAGCCGCTCCTGCCGCCAAGAGCGCTCTGACCCTCGGCGACGAGAAGAAGGACGAAAAGAAGGCCGAGAAGAAGGTCGTGAAGGCTGCCGACAAGGCCGAGACCAAGGTTGACAAGGCCGCCGACAAGGCCGAGAAGAAGATTGACAAGGCCGCCGATAAGGCCGAGAAGAAGGTCAAGAAGCACGGCAAGAAGAAGGCCGAGAAGAAGGCAGAGGCTGCCAAGAGTTCGATGACCCTGGGCGACGACAAGAAACCCGCCGCTCCTGCCGCTGTCCCCGCCGAGAAGCCGGCCAAGAAGCACCACAAGAAGCACAAGAAGACCGAAGCCGCTCCTGCCGAGAAGAAGGCCCTGACCCTCGGCGAAGAGAAGAAGGACGAGAAGAAGGAAGTGAAGAAGCACAAGAAGGCCCCCAAGAAGGGCGAGAAGACCGAAGAGAAGAAGGCCTAACCCCCTTCTTCACCTGAAAAAGCGGGCCCTCAGTGGCCCGCTTTTTTGTATTTGACGCATGATGGAGCCATGGATGGTGACCTGCTTCTCCTGGCTTCCGACGCGCTCAATCGATTGAAAGAGGCCCCACCGCCGGATGAAGGCCATGCCCAACTGCTCGCCTGCCTCGAGGGGCGTGCCATCCTGCGGACTTCCACTGGAAATACCGAGCTAGCCCTGGCGGAGGCCCTGGATCGCTTCGCCCACCTGGGCCTGGCGGCGCTCATCGACCATACCCTGCTCAAGGCCGACGCCCGGCCCCAGGACATCGACCGGCTCGCCGCAGAGGCCTTGGAATATGGCTTCGCCTCGGTGTGTGTCGAGCCCTGCTGGGTGGCCCGGGCCGTATCGACCTTGGCGGGAAGCCGGATCCGGGTCTGCACCGTGGCGGGATTCCCGCTGGGCTCCAACACCGCCGTCAACAAGGCTCGGGAAGCGGCGGAATCGCTGGATCTCGGCGCCCAGGAGGTGGACGTGGTGCTCGCCATCGGCGCGGCCAAAGCGGGGCTGTGGACGGAGGTGGCCTTGGAATTCCGGGCGGTCCGGAAGGCCACCGAAGGGGCCGTCTTGAAAGTGATCCTGGAAACCTGCCTGTTGACCGACGAAGAAAAGCGCCAGGCTTGCGAGCTCGCGCTTGCCGAGGGCCTGGACTGGGTCAAAACCTCCACAGGTTTCTCCACCTCCGGGGCCACCGTGGCGGATGTGGCCTTGATGCGGACTGCGGTTGGTTCTCGCGCCGGGGTCAAGGCTTCGGGGGGGATCCGGACCTACGCCCAGGCCCTTGCCATGGTGCAGGCGGGGGCCACCCGGCTGGGCGTGTCCCAGTCGATCGCCATCGCCCGGGGCGAAGGGGCGAATGCCTCTGCGGGATACTGAAAGGCAGAGCCTGCTATCCTCGGAGCTACGTCTCGGTTTCCCGGAGGTTCTGTGTCCAAGCTCGATCTGGTCATGTTCGAGGAGGAGTTCAAGCAACTCCAGGACATTATCGGCCGCCTTCAAAAAGACGCCTCGGCCAAAGTGGTATTCCTCGTCGACAAGAACGGCCAGCAGATTGCATCGGCGGGAGAAGTGCACAGCATCGACGCCACTAGCTTGGCCTCCCTCACGGCTGGTAACGTGGCAGCCACGGATGGACTGGCCAAGCTCATCGGCGAAAAGGAATTCAGCCTTCTCTTCCATGAAGGCGAAAAGGACAATCTCCATATTTCCATCGTCGGGAAGCGGGGCATCCTGGTGGTGATCTTCGACCAGGGTTCGAGCTTGGCCCTGGTGCGCTTGCGGGTTAAAAAGGCTTCCCGCGAGCTGTCCGAAATTTTCGAACGGGTCGAGACTCGGGCTCACGAGGAAAGCGGCCCCGGCACAAAGTTCGAAAGCCCCTTCAGCGAGATCACCGACGACGACATCGACAAGCTGTTCGGCGATTGATGATCGACGAGGGACTGACGCCATGACCTTCATCAACTACGCCTCGCGCGAGATCAATTGCAAGATCGTCTACTACGGTCCGGGGCTCTGCGGAAAGACCACCAACATCCAGTGGATCCACGAACAGGCCAATCCCGAGAAGCGGGGCAAGCTCGTGAGCCTAGCCACCGAAACCGACCGCACACTGTTCTTCGATTTCCTGCCCCTGGACATGGGCACAGTCAAAGGCTTCAAGGTACGGTTCCATCTTTACACGGTGCCAGGGCAGGTCTTCTATGATGCCTCCCGCAAGCTCATCCTGCGCGGATGCGATGGGGTGATCTTCGTGGCGGACAGCCAGCGGCCCCGCATGGAAGCCAACATTGAAGCCATCGCCAACTTGGCCACGAACCTGAAGGACAACGGCTTCGACATCCGCACCATCCCCTACGTGCTTCAGCTCAACAAACGCGACATGCCCACCTCCGAAAAGGTGGATGAGATGGAGCGGCTGCTGCGGTTCCGCAATGAACCCATGATCGAAGGCATCGCCAACCAGGGGGTGGGCGTCATCGAAACCCTGAAGGCCTGTGCCCGGCAGATCCTCATGGAACTGCAGCGGTCCTAGACTGGGAAGCCGGCGGTTGTCTCGGCTCGATACTCCGTCTGAACCGTGTTCAGCTGCCGACGTGTTCTGAATATTCGGCTCTCGTTCAATTCGGGTACGGGCCATCCGCTTTCTTAAGGCACCGGAAGCAGGCACTCTAGCGGCATGGAGGCAGCATGATGCGTCGCCTACAGCTTGGACTATTGGCAGTAATCGCCCTTTCGGCCTGCTCAACCCCGCGGGGCACAAATCCCACACTCGCAAGCCAATGGGCGCCGCAAAGTGCCGAACTCGGCGGCCGGGTGTTCCCAGTCGCGAACTTCGGAGGAGCGATCCTCCGGTTGACGAGGGATTCCTACGAGTTTGCAGGTGATAAGGGAACCTACGCGGTACTCTCCACGCATCCACCAGCCAAGATGGACATTCGCGGGCTAGAAGGGCCGAACGCAGGGCGCAGGATCCAGGCGATCTATGAACTCGCAGGCGAGCAACTCACGGTGTGTTACCAACTGGGTCAGGGAGAACGCCCCAACGAGTTCAAGTCCGCCAAGGGCTCGCAGGTGCTGCTGGTCCGTTACAAGCAGGTCCAATGAACGCGTCGCCGATCTGCCGCAGCGATCCTCCCCCGAGCGCCATCCTTGCGAGTTCTGGCCCTCGGTTGGGCCGGGCTGCTTACATCGCTCGGCGTCTGGATATTGCTCTACATGGATATGATCAGGAAAAGCTGAATCGGTTGTTGGCGAGAAAATCAGCGATTGAGGGCCGACTGAAATCTTCAGCAAGAGGCCATAGGTCACTGCTTCCAGTGATGATTTGTTCAAAGCATCGATCACAAATCCATTTGTTCGAGGAAGCCTTAAAGCTCGGCATCGCCGTCATCACACGAGAGGGGATTGAGTCTGCACTCAATCGATCTCTCGTTTTTCAAGATGCTGATGCATTCCTGGACCAGCTCGCTAGATCGATCGATGAGGAAGGGCCACCCTCCGTTACTTGAAGGCGCGCAAGAATGGACTTCACGCCGACAAGTCCGAGCGCCTGGTCGTGGCGACCAGGGATGTCCGCCTGGTCGCCTAAGCCAACGCCGGCGACGGGATGGCCATGAGGGGTTGCAAGGTACTGATAATGTTGATTATCGTGACCAAGGCGCTCCTTCCTCAACTGGTGCGCCGACCTGGGCGGCCTAATACTGCCGTCGCGCACCATAGAGCGACTGCTGCGCGTCCCCAAAGCCACGGTGTTCACGCCCTACATCACCCTCACCGAGGGCGAGGCCCAGGCGCTCCTGGAGGCGGGGGCCGAAAACCTCCGGGACCAGGCGTTTTTGCTGGTGATGCTGGGTGGCGGCCTGCGGGTCTCCCCATTCAGCGCGGCCCGATCCGTCGTATTGCTTCCTCGGAGATACGCATCGGCCTGTGGTCCAACAGGTGCGCGAGTGCTTGCGAGGTCGAATCGACCTGATCGTCATAGCGGCTATTTGGGAAGGCGCTCAGCTCGGCAAGGTAGTTGGCTTTCCAGGCTGCTTCCGCTCGTAGAAGGACAAAACCCATTCTCGATGACGGTGGTTCGTGCGTGCATCCGCATGACCTTGTGGCCTTCGGGGCGGATACCGTTGACCTGGAACACCCTCTCGTTCTTGAGATCCTGTATGAGCTGAGTGACGGAGGCATGATCCTCGATTTGGATGCGAGTGGGTGAATAGCTACTTTCGCAATCGGAAGACCACGTTCAGAATAAATTTCCCTTGCCTCGGGATCCCCTGGACTTTCATCGGCTCGAATTGCCAGTCCTTGGCAAAGTTCAGGCTGGCGGGCGCCAGGAAGGCCAGCCAGGGTCCCGGGGCCGGGCGTGTCTTGCAGACTATGCCCGCTGGATCCACTGTGACGAGCACGTGAGTAGCGCCCATGAGTCCTCGCATCCTGGCTTCCGGGGGATAAGAAAGAGTTGCGGGTTGGTGCTTGACCTTTACGTCCGAGAAATCCACCAGGTCCGGGACGTTCAGGCCTACCTGAGCACCTTCCGTGGATCCTGCGAGCTCGCCGGTTGCCCGATCGTCCAGGGGTCGGTACACCTCACAATTGAAAAAGGCCGGGTTGGACAACAGCCCCTTGGATCGTGCCCGATACTCATCATGGGCGGGCCCGCTGGGGATCAATTGTTCCAGGCGTTCAAAGTCCGATGGCTCCCCCCAAGCGATGAGCCAATCCAGGACGATCCAAAATCGGGGATCGTTCCAGGGGTCGGGGTGGGGATTGAGGATGGTGACGGGTGCCTGGATGTGCCGGGCGATTTCCTCGATCAGTGGACGTTGATCGGGTCGAGTGTTGTAGCACCAAAGAGAGTAGTAGGTGCTGCTCACCTTCCGTTCGGGATCACGTCGGATCTGCAAGTCCACCACCTTCCAAAGCAGGCTGTCTGAATGGAGCTGGAAGGTGCCTGGGGCGGTCCCGAACGACGACGGAAGCGAGGCCTCCAGAACCTCTCTTCCCATGCCGCTTTCGGGCTCGGTTTCGCCACGAATATGCTTGAGCATAGCCGTCAGCTAGTCGCCGATCCTGTCCAGGTTCCCTGCTTCCACCAGCCGAGAGAGGGCCCAAACGCGCAACGTAGGCTTCTTCGCGGTGCTCAGATCCGTGAGCCAGGCCTTCCATGGCGCTTGGGTGCCCGCATTCAGATCGGCCTTTCTCGCCGCCAAGAAGGCGTCGAAGGTGCCAAGGTTCTCTCCCAGCAGGGGGCCCTTCTCCTTGGCCCACTGAATGGCCTTGGCCGTGTCGCGTTTCTGGGCAGTGGCTGGCTTGTCAGAACCCGACTTTGGGCTCGGCGGAGGCGGAGCCGATGGACCCTGGGCGTAGGCCAGCGGTGTCCGCAACAAAAATCCGCACACAAAGCAGGACAAAATGGGACGCATGAAGCCACCCTACCTCTATACATTGCCCCCAACAACTCCTGCTTTGCCAAAGGGACTTAGAAAGGTTCAGGGGCTTAGAAGAAAGGGGGGCTGGAGAGATGTCCGGCGGCGTAGGCACGCGCGTGAGAGCCAGCTAGATGACCTCGTCCATGTGGCTTACCAGGTGGATGCTCAACTGCTTCCGCACCTCGGCGGGCTCCGAAGCCTACCCGCATCCTCGATCGCCTCGGAGACGGCCTCCCATCCCTCATGGAGGCGTGTTTGGATGGGGTGAGCCAACCGAGTGTTTCACTGGTTTTGTCATAGATCTAACTCGCGCCGGATCTCCGGGAGGAATACTTAGTTACGCCCCACCCGGCGCCTGGACACGCTGGGACTCCACCCCTGAGCCTCTGATGAACAACTCGCCAGGGGGCTTTGGCCGGGTCGGGCCGGTCTCTCCCCCCAAAACCGAGACTGGGGCGAGAATCGGCCAAGAGTTAACTGGAGTGACCTGAAGGCTGCCCAAAGAGCTGAGAAACCAGTGAAAAAAGCGCTACTATAGGCCAATTCCGTGGCGCCTCGGAAGGGCGGTGGGACTGCCAAACTGTCCCGAAGATACCCTGCTCCCCGCGGACGGTGGGACTGCGCGAGAATTTGCCTGTTAACTAGACCGCCCCACACGTCGGTGGGGCGGCTCGTTTGGCTCCGGTGGTAGGACTCGAACCTACGACATCCTGATTAACAGTCAAGCGCTCTAACCAACTGAGCTACACCGGAACGGAAGGACCAGTCTACCTGGATTCCCGCTGGATTCAAGACCCAAGAGGCAGGGCGTGGCCCCCAGGAGATCCCGCCGGGAGCGTACCTTTAGCCCTTGGCGTAGCGCTTCAGCTTGTCGGCGTCGGTGATGCGGATGACCGGGAAGGTGCTGTGGATCAGCTCCAGGTCTGAAAGCAGGCGCAGGGCGCGGGAAAAGGCTTCGCGGCTGGCGCCGATGCACTGGGCCAGATCCTCCTGGGTCTCTTCGAATTCCACGAAGCGGCGCTCCGGGTGCTTGTCGTGGGCTTCGAGAATGAATTGAGCCACCCGCTCTGGCACGCTGTGGAGGCTCAGGGCGTCCACCAGGTCCACGAGGTGCCGCACCTTGGCCGCGAAGTGGTGGATCAACACCTCGGCCACCTCGGGGGTGGTGTGGGCGATGCGGTTCAGGGGTTCGGCGGGAATCATCCAGCAGCTGCTCTCGCCCCGGGCCTCGGCGCTGGAAGCGATGGGCCCCTTGTCGAAGACCTGGACCTCGCCGACGCACTGGCCGGGCCGCAGGAAATCCAGCACCTGGATATGGCCTCGGCCGTCGTTCCGGAACACCTTCAAGGAGCCGGTGGCCACCACGAAGACGCCCGGGATCCGTTCACCCTGGACGAAGACCCGCTGTCCGTCCTCGAAGTGGCGAAGCTCGGAGAGGGCGACGAGATCCTTCGCCAAGCTTGGAGGAAGTCCGGCCAGGAAGGAGATGCTGTTGAGATTGAGAACGGCAGTCGACATATATTCCAGTATCAACCAACCATCCTATTAAAAGGCAAGAATGCGCAGTCGCCAGCCTGAAAAATTTGAGATGGTGGGCCCTCGCGGGGGCCAACTGGTTGGAAGCGGGCTTACTTCACGCGCTCCATATAGCTCCGGTCCGCGGTGTTGACCCGGATTTTTTCCCCGGCCTCCATGTAGGGCGGGACCGCCACAATGATGCCGTTGTCCATCCTGGCGGGTTTGTAGGAGCCGGTGGCGTTGGCATTCTTCATGACGGGATCGGTTTCCAGGATCTCCAGCACCACGCTGGGGGGCAGCAGGGCCGAAATGGGCTGGTTCTCGTAGAACTCCAGCTCCACCTGCATGTTGGGGGTGAGGAAGTCCATGTCGTCTCCCAGCACGTCCTTGCTCACTTCCAGCTGCTCGTAGGTTTCATTGTTCATGAAGATCAGGTGGCCACCGTCCTCGTAGAGGTACTCCATGGCGTGCTGCTCCAGGGCGGCCCGGTCCACCTTTTCAGAGGATCCAAAGCGGTTCTCCCGGTTGATGCCGTCCTTCAGCCGCTTCATTTTGGTTTGCACGCGGGCCGGCAGGTTGCCGGGGGTCTGGTGCTCCACGGAGATCACACGGCAGAGCTCATTCTCAAAATTAACGATCATGCCCGCACGGAGCTGGTTTGCATTGATGAACGCCATGGGTTCCTCAGGTATGAAAGAAAGGCCCCGATTGGGAGATCAGGGCCTTTTTGTGGTGGGCGTACCAGGATTCGAACCTGGGACTTCTACCGTGTGAAGGTAGCACTCTACCGCTGAGTTATACGCCCGCGGCCCTCTAGAATAGCGAATCCAGGCACCTTGTCTACAGGGATTCCTTGTAGGCCAGGGCGAAGATCGGGGCGTCCACGGCCTTCATGCCGCACACGCCGACCCGCAGTCCCTCGGCCATGGGCACCACGAAGATGCCCCGCTCCCGGAGCTTGGCGGCGACCGCCTCGGGATCCGGCGCGGGCAGGGTGACGAAGAATCCGCCCTGCCACGGGACGCCCGGCAGCTTCTCCGACCGGAGCGCATCGCTCAAGGCGTGGGCCCGCACCTGGAGTTTCAAGGACCAATGCCGATGCTCATCGGCGAGCCGGGCCTGGGCCTTGCCATCCCTGGCCAGCCGCACCACCAGGGATTGGGGCGCCCGGGGGGCATTGGAGAAGATTCCGCGGCAGGACATCGCCAGGGCCGCCTGGAGGGGCGCATCGTGGGTCCAGGGGAACACCAGCGCCCCGGCCCTGGCCCCGTAGAGCGTCAGGGCCTTGGACACCGACAGGGAAGCCCCTACCAGCACGGTGCCCTCCCCGGCGAACCGCGCGTAATCCTGCAGGGCATGCATCACCTCGCCCGGGTCCGCGGTGTATTCCAGGTAGGCGAGGTCCAACAGCAGCGTGATGGGCCCCAGCTGGGTGAGTTCCCGGAGGATCTCGAAGAGCATGGCGCGGCCGGCGGGGCTGGAACTGCGGCCCGTGGGGTTGTGGCAGGGGTCGTTGAACCAGAGGAGCAGCCGCCCCTGTTCCTGCATCAACTCCTTGAGCGCGCGCTGGAGATCCAAGGCTTCCCAGGTGTGGCCCGGGCTGGGCAAGGGGTAGGTCCTGAGGCGTCGGCCATTCTCGGCGGAGATGGTGGCGTAGGGACCCCAATAGGGCGAGAAGCAGAACACCGCCTGACCGGGCTCCAGAAAGTTCAAAAGGGAGAGAGCCAACGCCCCGCTGCCGCCCGGGGTCGCGCAACCGGTGCCGAACTGATCTAGATCCGGCCAGTAGCGCTGCACGAGGGAAGTCAGAAAGACCGGATCCCCGGCGATGGGAGCGTACGGGGCGATCTCTTTGGGTGTCAGCTCCCGCCAGAGTTCCATGACCGTGTCCAGCACCACCAGCTGGCCATGGTCGTCCAGCAGGGCGCCCACGGTGGTGTTGATGACCGCCTCGCCCTTGGCGGCACGTGCCTGGGCCTCGCTGTTCAGCGCAAAAATAGGGTCGTCGGCGGGGAATTCGCGTCGGGCTGGAAGCAGGTGGCTGAGCATCAGGTTTCCCGGGATGGAAACTACCAGAATACCCACCGCCCGGGTCATCCTGAGAGCATGCATTGGATCGATGGAGCTGCCTGGATATTCGGCGGGGGCATGCTGGCCATGTTGGCCGTGCTGCACCGCAATTCCTCCATGCTGCCCCATCTCCCAGAGGTGCTGCGGGAGCCTTCGTCCCAGGGGCGAGTGTGCCTGTGCATGCCCGCCCGAGATGAAGCGGGGGAGATCGGAAGCGCCCTCGACTCTTGGTTGATCCAGGACTATCCGGACCTGTTCATCATCGTGGTAGACGATGGGTCCACGGATGGCACGACGGAAATCCTGGCAGACCGGGCTGGACGGCATCCGGAACGGCTCCGGGTGCTCCGGAACGAGGCCTTGCCAACGGGATGGCTCGGCAAGAACCACGCGCTGCACCTGGCTGTGCAGGAGCCGGAAGCGCTCAAGGCCGACTGGCTGCTCTTCGTGGATGCGGATGTGCACGTGACACCAGACCTCCTTCGGCGGGCCTTCGCGTTCCTGGACGAACAGCCAGCCGACATCCTGGCCCTGCTCTTCGCAGTGGACGCCGTTGGCTTCTGGGAAAGGGTGGCGGTGCCGCTGGCTGTCCCGGGATTTCTAGTGCTGGTGCCTCCCCATCAGGTTCCGAATCCCAAGCACCCGGCCTTCAGCGGCATCGGCGCCTTTACGCTGGTGAGGCGGTCCGTCTATGACGCCGTGGGCGGCCATGCCGCCGCGCCGCTGGAGGCGGTGGATGACATGATGCTGGCGCGGCGCATCAAGCGGGTGGGATTCATCAACCGCATGGCCTGTGGCGGACCCATGCTGCACCTGCGGATGTACCACGGCCTGTTGGAGCTGGTGCGCGGCATGCGCAAGAACACCGCCGCCTTGCCGGGCTGGTGGCTGATCCCCCTCCTGGTGCCGCTGGTGCTGGCGGCCTACCTGTCCCCGCTTTGGCTCCCTTTCGCCGGGCATCCCATCCTGGGTTTCACCGTCTGGCTCTTCACCCCGGTGGTGGCCGGAGACGCCTCCCAGCGCATCACCGCGCAACCCATGGACTGGATCTGGGTTTTTTGGCCGATGAACGGGTTGATCCTCGGCGCGGGCATGCTTTGGGCCTTCTGGGACCGGGCCCTGGGGGTGAATACCTGGCGGGGACGGAGGGTGCGGCTCAGCGACTGAAGCCCACCTTGGCGAAGGGATCGCCGATGAAGAGGTCGCCGTTGGCCGCGGCGAACTCCTCCCAGGCTGCCCCAGGCAGGAGGTCCATGCGGGCCTGTACGAGGTGCAGCCAGGCCTCGGTCAGGGCCGCATGGAATTTCCCCGGCGCTCCGGCGGCGGTGGCGAAGCGGTCCAGGTCCTCCGGAAAGCTGGCCAGGGCGCCGGCCGGGCCGAAGGTCTGCAGGTAGGCCCAGGCCAGGCGGACATGGTCCGGGTGTCTTAAGGCCTCGGGGGCGACGCGGCCCTCGCGGAAGTCGAAGATCCAGGCGAGGGACGGAGTGGATATGGTCATCGCCGCTTCCTTTCAGGCTGGGTCTCCATGAGGAGATGGCTCTGCCGGGCCCCCAAGTCGAACTGGTAGACGCGCTTCAAGTCCGCGATGCGCGCCAGGTTTTCGGGACCAAAGGCACAGGCCCCCTCGAAGGCGTGAAGCACGATGCCTTCCAGCAGATCCCCCAGGCTCAGGTCGTGGTACTCCGCGAGACCCTTGAGGACCTTCAGGAGGCGCTTCTCCAGGCGCACGCCGGTCTGGATGCGCTCGACGGGATGGCGGTCGGGGGGTGGGCGGGGGTTCGAGCTCATGATGAAATAATGGTACCAATGTACCAAAATAGCAATACACGATATTAATTTTTTCTTGTTTTTTTCGCTTCCTGTCCCATCCTTATTCCAGCGCCTCCCGGTCCGGTCCAGTCCTTCATTCGGGCCGCCGTAGGGCCCACCGCCATCCTTTCGCAGCGGCTCCGAGCGGAGCCGGATCATCCATACTTCTTTTCAATCGCAGGAGCGCCCCATGGCCGCCAGCACCGAACAAGACGAACGCCTGAAAGTCCTCAACCGCACCCTGGCCGACATTGAGCGGGCCTTCGGCAAGGGCTCGATCATGAAGCTCGGCGACCGCATGACCAACGCCGAAGGCATCGAAGTCATCTCCACCGGGTCCATCAGCCTGGATTCCGCCCTCGGCGTGGGGGGCGTCCCCAAGGGCCGCGTGGTCGAAATCTACGGCCCCGAAGCCAGCGGCAAGACCACCCTGGCGTTGCACATGGTGGCCCAGGCCCAGAAGAAGGGCGGCTTGGCCGCTGTCATCGACGCCGAACACGCCCTGGATCCCGAATACGCCCGCAAGCTGGGCGTGGACGTGGACAACCTCTTCATCAGCCAGCCCGACAGCGGCGAACAGGCCCTGGAGATCTGCGATCAGCTGGTGCGCAGCGGCGCCCTCGACATCATCGTCATCGACTCGGTGGCGGCCCTGGTGCCTAAGGCGGAAATCGACGGCGAGATGGGCGACAGCCACGTGGGGCTGCAGGCGCGGCTCATGAGCCAGGCTCTCCGCAAGATGACTGGCACCATTTCGAAGACGAATACGTGCGTGGTCTTCATCAACCAGATCCGCATGAAGATCGGCGTGATGTTCGGCAGCCCCGAGACCACCACCGGAGGCAACGCGCTGAAGTTCTATGCGTCCGTGCGGCTGGACGTGCGCAGCATCCAGAGCATCAAGGGCAACACCAACGACCCCCTGGTAGCCGCCAAAGACGAGGACAGTTCCGTCATCGGCAAGAAGACCAAGGTGAAGGTCGTGAAGAACAAGGTCGCGCCGCCCCTCAAGGTGGCCACCTTCGACATCATGTACGGCGAAGGCATCAGCCGCACCTCGGAGCTGGTGGAGCTGGGCACGCAACTGGAGATCATCCAGAAGAGCGGGTCCTGGTACAGCTACAAGGAAAGCCGTCTGGGCCAGGGCGCTGACAATGTGAAGAAGCTCTTCCTCGACAACCCCGAGCTGGCCGACGAGGTTGAATTGCAGATCCGCGAGAAGCTGGGGCTCAGGGTCAACGGGAGCTGAGACCCGCTTTCTTGGATCCATGGGAGGGCACCCAGCGCTAAACTGGGTGCCCTTTCCATTCCCAGGTGCCCCATGTCCACGTCCACTTTCCATGTTGAAACCGTCCACCTGTCCCAGTTCAGCGAGGGCAGCGCGCAGGACCGGACGGAGTTCATCCGGGTGCTGGGGGAGAGCCTCAAGAACACGGGCTTCGTGAAGGTGGCGGGGCACAGGGTCACCCAGGCGGACGTGGATGGCGCCTATGACGCAGCGAAGGCCTTCTTCGCGTTGCCGGAAGCGGCCAAGCGCAAGTACCTCATCCCGGGCGGCGGCGGTGCGCGGGGCTTCACGGCCTTTGGGTCCGAACACGCCAAGGACAACCCAGTGGGCGACCTCAAGGAGTTCTGGCACGTGGGCCAGGAACTCCCGCCCGGCCACGAACTCCACGCCATCTATGGCGACAACATCTGGCCCGACGCCGAGATCTCGAGCTTCAAGCCCCACGCGCTGGCCCTGTACAAGGCGTTGGAGGACTGCGCGGGCACGCTGCTGGAAGCCATTGCGCTCTACCTGGAGCTGCCGCAGCGGGTGCTGGCGGACATGGTCATCCACGGCAATTCCATCCTGCGCATCATCCACTACCCCGCCCTGAAGGACCGCTACATCCAGGGCGGCGTGCGGGCTTCGGCCCACGAAGACATCAACCTCATCACCCTGCTCCCGGCGGCCACCGAGAGCGGCCTCGAACTGCTGGACCGGGATGGCACCTGGCACGCGGTGGATGGCCTGGCGGGGGAAATCGTGGCGGACGCCGGCGACATGCTGAGCCGCCATGTGAACCTCAAGATCCCCAGCACGACCCACCGCGTAGTGAATCCCGACAGTCCCGACAAGGTGCGCTATTCCATGCCCTTCTTCTGCCATCCGCGGCCGGACGTACTGCTGGATTGCCCCGACAGCCTGCTCGGCCCCGGCGAGAAGAAGATGTTCGAGCCCATCACCAGCCACGCCTTCCTCATGCAGCGCCTGCGGGAGATCGGCCTGATCAAGTAGCGCTCGGCCTTCAGTGCCCAGTGCTCCGCTTCAATTCTTTCGCCAAAGCCCTGGCCTGGGGCGCGTCCAGCGCAGTCAGCCGGGCCAAAGCCTGCTGGGTGCCGGGCTCATCCCTCGCTTTATCGCAGGCCCGGGCCAGATCGGCCCACCAGTCGGTTCGAAAGGGACTCAAAGCCAGGGCCGTGCGGTAGTGGTGGGCGGCCTCCATCGGAAGGCCGAGACCTGTCTCCGCTTCGCCAAGGTGTTGCCAACCCTCCGCGCTGTCCGGCTGGAATCCCAACCCCTTGACCAGCGCTTCCGCAGCGTCCCCGGGGCGCCGGGCGTCCAGCAACTGGGCGCCTAGATTGAGCCAAGCCAAGCCGTAACGTGGATCGAGGGCCAAAGCCCGGCGGAAGGCGGCCTCGGATTCCGGGAACCGATTCAGCAGGCCCAGGCTGACCCCCAGATTATTCCAAACCTTGGGCGAGCCATCCCTCAAGGCCAAGGACCGGTAATAAGCTGCGATGCGCTCCTGGATGCGGCCCGGTTCGCGAGCGGGCTCCAAGGAATTGGCGTAGGCGAACCAGGCGTCGGGATCTTCAGGCGCACTCAACACCCAGGCCCGCGTGAAAGCGTCCCAGGCTGGCTGGTTGGCCGGGTTGGAGGCCAGGGTGTCGATGAAGCCTGGCATTTGGAGATCTGTGGCCATGGCCAATGGGGCTGCCTTGGCTGCCGGGTCTTCCACCAGGTCCCGGATCCAGAGCACCGGCACCGAAAACTGGATCGCTGCACTCCGGCTGAAGATGAAAGTGGTCAGGCCCAGCAGGCGGCCACCTTCGTCGAACAGTGCGCCGCCACTGGACCCCCGGGAGGTGAGCGCATCGCTCTGCAGCACATGGGCGCCGAGGTAGGCCCAGAGGCCGGTGATCTTTCCGGTGGAGACCTTGGGCCCCAGTCCTGACGGGAAGCCGATGGCGGTGACCTGCTGTCCCACCGCGGGCGGAGACGGAGCCGCCGGAGCCGCCGGCAGCGGCAGGCCCGGCACCGTCAGCACACTCAGATCCCGGTGCAGGTCATCCTTGCGGGCTTGAACCGACCAGGTCTGGGAGCCCGAGGACACGCTCACGCTGAGGGCTCCCGCGGTCACATGGGCATTAGTGGCCACCAGGCCAGGCCCCACCACTACGCCGCTCCCCTGGCGGATGGACCCGTGGCCCTGATCGGCCAGCACTTTCACGACACAGTGGACTGGGGGAGCCGGTTCCTGGGCCGAACTGGCCCCGACCCAGAACAGCAGGATGGCCAAGAATCTGGCCAGGCTAGTCATCCCCCTGCACACCCAGAACGGCGCCCTGCAGATTGTTGGGCGGCGGGGCGGCCTGGGCGGTGTTTTTGGGGCCTCCTGGTGTGTTGAGGGCATTGGCCGCGGCAGGGCTGGTGGGCCGGGGCGAGTTCGCTTTCGGCGCCGCCTGGGCGCCCGCATCCTGGCCCATGGCCGCCATCTGCTCGGCGGTGGCGAAGACCTCCAGTTGCTCCAACTGCGCCGTCGTGGGAAAACCCTCGAAACGGCTGCGGCGCGGTCCCCACATGGGAATGACGGAGCCCCGGACCCCCTGGATGCGCGGCAGGGTCTGGCGGAAGTAGATGCCCAAGGGCTTCCCATCCGCCTTTATGAAGGCGATGAGATCCACTTCCGGCAGGGCCACGGTCGTTCCCTCCGGCCAGGTGGCGAAGGTCAAGGTGCGGCCCTGGTTGTTGCGCAAGGTGCCCAGGTGCATGGGGCTGGCCACCGCCGGGTCCAGCTCCGGGTCCTGGGCACGCAGGGCCTGGAGAAGGTCCAGCTGACGCAGCTCCCGTTGGGGTTGGGCGATGGGATGGGGATCCTGCAGGCTGGCGGAAACCAGCTTCTTCTCCACGTAGGTGAGGATCATAGCCAGCAGGACGTGTTCCTGGCTGCCGATGATCTTCGTGAGGGCCTCCAGCAGTTTGGGCAACAGCACCTGGGGTGCCACCAGCAGCATGTCCGGCGTGGGCGCCGCCAGGAAATGGTTCTGTCCGGGAAACAGGTGCTCCCAGAACTCCGGCAGCAGCAGCAGGGCCGAGGCCCCCACGCCCGGGTCCTGGAAGTTGCTGCGGTAGATGCCGCTGGGCAGCCGCTCGAAGCTGGCGCCCTTGGCCTTCTCCCGCAGGTTGTGCTGGGCCTGAGCCAATACCTCGGCCATCTCGGTCTCGAAGAGCACCGCCCAGGCTGCGGTGAGGCGCTGCTCGCCCAGCCGCAACCGCAGGGTCAGGCCTTCGCAGAAGGGGCGGTGGAAGAAGGGCTCCCTCTCCCCCAGCCAGTGGGGCACCAGTTCTGGCAGGACTTCGTATTGGGAGAACTTCCAGGGTTCCGGCAGGGGGACGCCCAGCCGGTGCAGTTCCGCCAGGGCGTCGGCGTAAGCTACGCGCTCCTCGGCCTTGAAGTGGTCGAAGTCCTTGGTCAGCTCCGCGAGGCCGGGCAGATCCGCTGGGATCGCCCGCTCCGTCAACAAGTCCGCCAACTCCGGGCGGGGAGCCTCCTCGACGCGTTTGAAGAACTTTGAGAACAAGGCCATGGCAGCGACTCTTCCGAATCTTTCATGGTGGCGCGATCCGAAGCTCCTGTCAGCGCCTATTCTGGTGCACATGGAACTGGTGGATACCTTCTCCCGGCCGCTTCGGGCCCTGCGCATCTCGGTCACCGACCGCTGCAATTTCCGCTGCCCCTATTGCATGCCCCGGGAGGTCTTCCCAGCGGACTACCCGTTCCTGGACCGCAAAGACATCCTGGATTTCGAGGAGATCGAACGGCTGGTGGGCATCTTCACGGGCCTGGGGGTGGGCAAGGTGCGCCTCACGGGTGGCGAACCCTTGTTGCGGAAGGGGCTGCCGGACCTGGTGGCCCGTTTGGCGCGGATCCCCGGCGTCGAGGATCTGGCCCTGACCACCAATGGCTCGCTGCTCCAGGAGCTGGCGGAGCCGCTGAAGGCCGCAGGGCTTGGGCGGATCACGGTGAGCCTGGACACCCTTGACCCGGCGAAATTCAAGCGCCTGTGCGATGCCGAGCTCCCCATCGCCAAGATCCTGGGGGGCATCGATGCCGCCAGCCGGGAGGGCTTCGGGCCCATCAAGCTCAATTGTGTTCTCCAGCGCGGTGTCAACGATGACGAATTGCTTGAGCTGGCCGAGTTCGCGCGGGAGGGCGGCCACATCCTGCGCTTCATCGAGTTCATGGATGTGGGCACCCGCAACGGCTGGAAAGTGGATGCGGTGGTGCCCGCGAACGAGGTGGTGGCGCGGCTATCAGCCAAATGGAAGCTGGAGCCCCTGCCCGCACCCATCCAGGGCCGGGTGGCAGAGCGGTGGCGCTATGCGGATGGCGGCGGTGAAATCGGCGTCATCGCCTCGGTCACCCAGCCCTTCTGTGGCGGTTGCGACCGCGCCCGATTGAGCTCTGAAGGGGCCCTGTACACCTGCCTTTTTTCCGGTGGGGGCCTGGACCTCAAGACCTCCTTGCGGAACGGCGCCAGCGATGCCGACATCCAGGCCCTGGCCACCCGGGCCTGGACCCGGCGCGCCGATCGCTACTCCGAACTGCGCACCACCTGCACCGA
The DNA here is from genome assembly GCA_025357545.1 of Holophagaceae bacterium. GTDB lineage: Bacteria > Acidobacteriota > Holophagae > Holophagales > Holophagaceae > JANXPB01. Next base: position 15,352 of record JANXPB010000202.1, on the reverse strand, counting down.
GGCCCTGCCCCGGGTGGAGATGTTCCACATCGGCGGCTAACGCCTACAAATTCAATTCGGCCCAGGCCCGGCCCGGAAAGTCCGGAGCCTCCAGCTGGAAGAGGCGGAGCATGAAGATCATCTGGGCCCGATGGTGGGTTTCCTCCAGCAGCATGAGCCGCAGGTAGTTTTCCGGGGTGGCGACATTGCCGAAGCCCGTCTGGAAGGGTTCCGCGAGATCGCGGGTGCGGAGGTCGGCCAGCATGAACTGGCAGCGGCGGGTGTGGTCGTCCCAGGCCTTCAGCAGCTCATTGGTGCCGCCGCCGCGGCCGCTCCAGGGCCCGCTTTCGAAGAGGGTCCGGAGGTTGGCGGGGTCCCGGCCCGTAAGGGTGCACAGGGTGCTCTCTCTCACCAGGGCCAGATGCGCGAGCTGTTCGCGCAAGCTCTTGAGGTGCGGCAGGGGGCGCAGGTCCCACAGGCGGAGGTCGGCTTCGGGCACCGCGCGGATCACTGCCGCTGTATGGGCGGTGGCGACCCCGAAGGGCCTCAGTTCCGCACGACTCATCCCAGCAGGCCCTTCACGGCATCCAGGCAGGCGGCCCACACCTCGTCGGAAGTCTCGTCCAGGAAGAATTCCACGGCAAGCCCAGCGGGGTGGGCTTCCCCATGGGCGGACCAAGCCTCGAAGAGCGCGTCCAGCTTGCTGGTGTCCATCTTGTTGCGGCGGTACTTGTGGGACTTCCGCACCCGGTCCGGATCGGGTCCGCGCATGCTGACCCCATGCTTGGGAGAAGCGTGGAAATAGCAGACCTGGCACCAGTGTCCGGCGATGAACTGGTTGAAATGAAGGAACACGCCATGGGAGGAATGGGTAAGGTCCAACACCCGTTCCCTCCGGTTCCAGGCGGTGGTCCACCGGGTAAGGAGGGTCTCCAGGCGGGGGAAATCCGCCGGATGCCGGACCGAGGCGCGCCCCGCGGTCAGGAAATCTTGGAGGGTTTCTACAACTGGGTCCAAGAGCGTCTCCGGAAGGCTGGGTGGGCCCCCAGGATGGCCTTGATCCAGGGGAACGTCCACCGCCTTGCCCGCCGAGCGGGCTGCCGGGGCGGTGACGTGGGTGGCTCAAGGGGCTAAGCTTCTTCAACTCCCTCAACTCCATTCCCCTTCGAAGCCCATGCGACTGCCCTGGTTCTCCAAATCCCCGCCCGCCCTCCGGGAGCACCCGGGCCTCACGACCCTGGTGGTGCTGGTCACGGGCTTGGCGCTCACGGGCATCATCAGCCTAATGGGAGAACGCCACGCCCAGGAGCGCATCCAGGCCCGGGTGGACCGGCAGGTGCAGCGCACTTACCTCTCCATGCAGGACCACCTCTTCACCTATGAGGGGCTCCTGCGCGGCGGGCGCGGCCTCTTTGAAGTGCGGGCGAAGATCGAGCTGGATGAGTGGCGCCGCTTTGTGGAAGAGCTGGACCTGCCGCACCGCTACCCCTCCGTGAAGGGCCTCGCCTACATCGAGCGGGTGCCCGGTGAAAAGAAGGAGAACTACGTCATCCGCTACTCGGAGCCCGCGCTGTTGAACCCCCACGCGGTAGGCTACGACATCGGCCTGGACCCCGAGCAGCGGGGGGCCGCCGAGCGGGCCATGGATTCAGGCCAGAGCGCCATCACGGCGCCGATCTACTTCAATGATTCAGGCGGCGAGCGGGTGGCCTTCGGGTTGCTGCTGCCGGTCTACAAGCCCGGCACCCTGGCCTTCACCAGTGAAACCCGGCGCGCCGCGCACCTGGGCTGGATCTCCGCGGCCATCTACCTGGACACGATGATGGATGAGGTCATGCGGGAGATGGACCCGGACTTCGGGATCCAGATCTACGGCGGCAACCATCCGGTCCACGGCGGACTGGCCTATCAGCACAATCTGGGTCCGCTGGAAGGCCCGCCGGTGCCCTTCCACAGCCGCACGCCCACCCGCCAGCTGGTCTTCAAATGGGGCGACCGGGCCTGGGCCGGCCGAGTGGTGCCACTCCCCAGCTTCGACCAGACCGCGGACTACCGCTGGCCCGCGTGGGCCATGGGCACCGGCGCCGTGATGAGCTTTCTTTTCGCGGCTCTGTGCTGGTCCCTCATCGCCACCCGGGCCCGGGCGGTGGCCATGGCCAAATCCATGACCGCCGCCCTGGAAGCCACGTTGGCCCGCCACGAGAACTATGCCCTGTACACCCCCCTCGCGGTGGTGGAGTGGGACACCGAACGCCTGGTTAGGGCCTGGAACCCGTCAGCCGAGCGCATGTTCGGCTATTCGGAAGCCGAGGCCCTGGGCCGTGGTATCACGGAATTGGTCGGCAGCCCCGCCCATCCCGAGGGCCTGGATTTTCCCCTGGAGGCCATCCTGCAGCGGATCTCCGAGTCCAAGGAGGGGTCCCAACGCACCCTTGAGTGCCGGGCGAAGAATGGCCAGGTGGTGGCATGCGCCTGGTACAGCGCGCCCCTGCTGGGCAAGGAAGGCGAATTCCTGGGGGCCACCACACTCATCGAGGACCTGACTCAGCAGAAGCACCAGGAAGAAGCCCTCCGCCAGGGGCAGAAGCTGGAGAGCCTGGGTCTGCTAGCGGGCGGCATCGCCCACGACTTCAACAACATCCTCACCGCCCTGCTTGGCAACCTGGACGCTGCGGTGCAACTCACCAATGAACGCAGCCCCGCCATGGAGCATCTGCTCAAAGCTCTCACCAGCACCGAGCGGGCGGCGGAACTCTCCCGGCAGATCCTGGTCTACAGTGGCAAGGGCGCGGTGGAGACCCGTGAGGTACTGCTGAACCAGGTGGTGGAAGAGATGGCCGAGCTGCTCTCGGTCTCCCGGCCGCCCGGCATCCAACTGCGGATGCAGCTGGCGCCGGATCTGCCTTTCATCCAGGCGGACCCGATCCAGATGCAGCAGGTGGTGATGAATCTCATCATCAATGCCACCGAAGCCATCGAGGCCCTTGAGTCTGAGGTTGGTCTCAATCCTGGAGGCAGCATCACCCTGGCGACTTCCCACCGCGTTTATTCCGATGTGGAACTGGACACGGGATACCCCGGGCAAGACTTGACGCCGGGGCCCTATGTCTCATTGCGGGTGAAGGACAGCGGGCGAGGGATGGACGAGGCCACCCTACTGCGCATTTTTGATCCCTTTTTCACAACCAAGACCCAGGGGCGGGGCCTGGGTTTGTCCACCATGCAGGGCATTGTGAAGGCTCACCACGGGGGGCTCCGCGTGAACAGTAAGCCCGAGGCGGGAACCACCTTCAGCCTGCTTTTCCCGGCCGCCGAAGGATTGGCGCCCCAACCCCGCGAAGGAGCCGCCAGGGCCCACTACCACTCCGAGGGCACGGTGTTGCTGGCGGAAGACGAGGAGGCCATCCGGGCCATCACTGCCCTGGCCCTCTCCAAAGCGGGCTTCGAAGTGCTGGCCGCCGCCGATGGCCTGGAGGCCTTGAAGCTCTTCGAAGCCAACCAGGACATCATCGGCTGCGCGCTGGTGGACCGGGCCATGCCCGGCATGGATGGCCTCGAGTTGGCCAGTGCGATGCGGATCATGAAGCCCGGACTGCGGGTGATCCTCTGCAGTGGCCACGCCGATGGCAGCGGCCTTGAAGGCGGCTCCGCCGATGGCTTCCTGCAAAAGCCCTACCGCACCGCCGAAGCGGTGGAACTCATCCGGAAGGTGTTGGGGCGGGCGTGAGAGGAGTGCGGGACGAGGTTCAAAGAAGACCGCGCCGCAGGCGCGAACCCTTTTGACCTCGTACCTTTCCAGCGCATAGCTCACGCTGGATCAAGCCTGCAGGTACACCTCGGCGCCCTGTTCCTTGAACTTCCCGGACATCTCTTCCATGCCTTTCTCCAGTGCCTCGTCCTGATCCAGGCCGTGGCTTGCGGCGTACTTGCGGACGTCTTCGGTGATTTTCATCGAACAGAAATGCGGACCGCACATGGAGCAGAAGTGGGCGCTTTTGGCGCCTTCGGCAGGAAGGGTCTCGTCGTGGAATTCCCGGGCGGTATCCGGATCCAGGCTCAGATTGAACTGGTCCTCCCAGCGGAATTCAAAGCGGGCCTTCGACAGGGCGTTGTCCCGCACTTGCGCCCCCGGATGGCCCTTGGCCAGATCCGCGGCGTGGGCGGCGATCTTATAGGTTATGACGCCATCCTTCACGTCCTTCTTGTTCGGAAGTCCAAGATGTTCTTTCGGGGTGACGTAGCAGAGCATGGCGCAGCCGTACCAGCCGATCATGGCGGCGCCGATCCCCGACGTGATGTGGTCGTAGCCGGGCGCAATGTCCGTAGTCAGTGGCCCCAGGGTGTAGAAGGGCGCCTCCGCGCAGACTTCCAGCTGCTTGGTCATGTTCTCCTGGATCAAATGCATGGGCACGTGGCCGGGCCCCTCGATCATCACCTGCACGTCCTGCTTCCACGCGATCTTGGTGAGTTCGCCCAGCGTTTCCAGCTCGCCGAACTGCGCCTCGTCGTTGGCATCGGCGATGGAGCCGGGGCGCAGGCCGTCGCCCAGGGAGAAGCTCACGTCGTAGGCCTTCATGATGTCGCAGATGTCCTCGAAGTGGGTGTAGAGGAAGTTCTCCTTGTGGTGGGCGAGGCACCACTTGGCCAGGATGCTGCCGCCGCGGGAAACGATGCCCGTCACGCGCTTGGCGGTCATCGGCACGTAGCGCAGGCGCACGCCGGCGTGGATGGTGAAATAGTCCACGCCCTGCTCCGCCTGCTCGATGAGCGTGTCCCGGAAGAGCTCCCAGGTGAGTTCCTCGGCCTGGCCGTCGACCTTTTCCAGAGCCTGGTAGATGGGCACGGTGCCGATGGGCACGGGGCTGTTGCGCAGGATCCATTCGCGGGTCTCGTGGATGTTCTTGCCCGTGGACAGGTCCATGACCGTATCGGCGCCCCAGCGGGTTGCCCAGGCCATCTTTTCAACCTCTTCTTCGATGCTGGAGGTCACAGCCGAATTGCCGATGTTGGCGTTGATCTTCACCAGGAAATTGCGGCCGATGATCATGGGCTCGATTTCCGGGTGGTTGATGTTGGCGGGGATGATGGCACGGCCCCGGGCCACTTCGTCCCGCACAAATTCCGGCGTGATGCGGCTCTTGATCTGCGCGGCATCCCGGCCGAGATTCTCGCGGATGGCAATGAATTCCATCTCTGGTGTGATGAGGCCCTGGCGGGCGTAGTGCATCTGGCTGACGTTGCGGCCGGCCTTGGCCCGCAGGGGCTTGCGTTCGGCCTGGAAACGGATGGCGTCCAGGTCCGCGTCCCGTTCCCGCAGCTTGCGGTAGAGGCTCGTGGCCCCAGGCAGCTCTTCCACATCGCCGCGCCCCAAAATCCACGCCTGGCGCAAGGCCGGCAGGCCCTTGGCCACGTCGATTTGCACCATGGGATCGGTGTACGGCCCCGAAGTGTCGTAAACCACCACAGGTTCGTTCGCCACCAATCTGCCGTCGAAGTCCCGCGTCGCCTGGCAGGTGATCCGTCGGAGGGGGACCCTCACGCCCGGAAGGCTGCCCGGGGTGAAGATTTTTTCTGAGGCGGGAAAGGGCCGTAGGCAAATTTCCAGGGTGGATTCAGGGATGGGGCTCGGAACGGGGGACGGCATGGAAACTCCAGGGGCAGGGCAGAGCCGGTGGGATGGCCCGGCTGAGCGAGCAGTTTATCCCAAGCGGCCCGAGCGGCCTGCCTGGGCTTCGGTCCCGGGAACCCGGCATTGGCATTGCAACACCTATAGCTGTAGCGTTAATCCTGCGTCTCTGGAGTTTCCATGAAGATCCTGCGCCCCATGATGGCTTTGACGTTGGTGGGGGGGCTGGCTTATGCCCAGCAGGGGCTGGAGGATCCGGTGCTCAAGGTCAGGAGCCAGCGTGCCTTGGCTCAGGGCCTGGCCGAGGGGGATCTGCCCCCGGTGCCGCGAGCCATCACTGAGCCGCCGCCTCTTCCGGCCCCCGAGACCAATTACAAAGACACCCGCAAGGGGCGGGCTTCGCGGGCCTCCCGCACCGCTCATGCTCGGAAGGGCCACCACCACAGCAAGGTCCAGGGCCATGCGGCGCCGAGGCCGCGGAAGAAGCCACGCCGCTGATGCGCATCGGGCTCCTCACCTCCGGCGGTGACGCCCCGGGCATGAATGCCGCGATCCGGGCGGTGGTGAGACAAGCGGACGCTCTGAGCTCGGAAGTCATCGGCATCCGCCACGGGTTCCAGGGTCTGGTGGACCAGGACTGGAAGCCGCTCCCTTCACGAGCCTGCGCCAACATCCTCCAGCGCGGCGGAACGATCCTGCACACCGCCCGATGCCAGGCCTTCCTCGACCCCTCGGTGCGCGCGAAGGTAGCCACGGACCTGAAATCCGCCGGTATCGAGGCCCTGGTCATCATCGGTGGGGATGGTTCCTTCACGGGTGCGGACCTCTTGAATAAAGAACACGGCATCCACTGCGCCGGCATACCCGGGACCATCGACAACGACCTGCCGGGCACCGAACGGACGCTGGGTTTCGACACGGCCCTGAACACCGCCGTGGAAGCCATCGACCGCATCCGCGATACGGCCTCCAGCCATGACCGCCTGTTCTTGGTCGAGGTGATGGGCCGCCGCAGCGGCATGCTCGCGGTCCACACGGCCATCGCCTGCGGCGCCGAGGCGGTGCTGTACCCCGAGAGCGAGGAGGACACCTACGAGTCCCTGGTGCGCCAGCTCAAATCCAACTGGGACCGAGGGAAACGCAGCTCCATCGTGGTGGTGGCCGAGGGGGACCAGCTGGGGCAGGGGGGGTCGCAGAGCGGCGTGGGCTCGGCGGCGGTGACCATCGGCGAGCGGTTGAAGAAGGACTACGTGATGGATCTGAGGGTGGTCGTGCTGGGGCACATCCAGCGCGGCGGCAGCCCATCGGCCCTGGATCGCATCTGGGGCAGCCGGTGGGGCTGCGAAGCGGTGACCCGCCTGGTGGCGGGCGAGACGGCCTTTTATCTCGGCACGGATGCGGGCCAGATGGTCGCGCGGCCCATGTCCTACGTTTTGGAAGCCCGCCCGGAACCGCCCAAAGAGCTGTGGGCCCTGGTGCCGGTGCTGTCCCGATGAAGCCCGGTCCGAAAGTCGCGGTCGTGATGGCTGGCGGAAAGGGCACGCGGTTCTGGCCGCGGTCCCGGTCGGCGCGCCCGAAGCAGCTCCTGGCCATCGCCGGGAGCGAGACGCTGCTGCATCAGACGGTGCATCGTCTGGATGGCCACTTCGCGCCGGAGCACATTTTCGTGGTCACCACGGAAGAACTGGCGGAAGCCACGCGCCGCATGCTTCCCGAACTCCCTTCAGAAAATGTCCTGGTGGAGCCGGAGGGTCGCAACACCGCGCCCTGCTTGGCCTTGAGCCTGGTCGAAATCGAGCGGCGCGTGCCGGATGGCGTGATGGTGGTGCTCAGCGCCGACCACTGGATCGGCGACCCGGACCTGTTCATGGAGGATGTGGAGGTGGCGGTGCGCCACGCTTCCGACACTCACGAGCTCGTGGTCTTCGGCATCCGCCCCACCTATCCCGAGACGGGCTACGGATACATCGAAGCCCAACCAGCGGAACCCGGATCGGGGCCGGTGCGGAAGGTCCTGGCCTTCCGGGAGAAACCACCGGCGGAGCTTGCCCTCCAGTACCTGGAGTCGGGCCGCCACTACTGGAATGCCGGCATGTTCGTATGGACTCTTAAGGACCTGCGGAACGGCCTGGCAGCGCACTGCGCTGAGGTGCTCGGGCCCCTTGATGAATGGATGGCAGCGGGCTCTGATCCCGCGAGCCTCGGCGAAGCCTATGGCCGTCTGCCCCAGGTGGCCATCGACGTGGCGCTCATGGAAAAGGCCCGGAACGTCGCCCTGGTGGAAACGCGGTTCCGGTGGTCGGACGTGGGCTCCTGGCCTTCGGCTACCCAGTTCCATCCGACCGATGCCAACGGCAATGTCGCCGTGGGCGACGTGGTGCTGGTGGATGTGAAAGACAGCGCCGTGTTCGGCGGGGGCCGCCTCATCGCCCTCAGCGGCGTGCGGGACCTCATCGTGGTGGACGAGCCTGACGCCCTGCTCATCTGCCATCGGGACCAGGCCCAATCGGTGAAAAAAATTGTAGAGCGTTTGAAGCTAGAGGGCCGGGCAGAGCTGCTGTAAGGAAGAGGTGGGGCGCTCCTTACGGAACCGAAGCCCCTGGGACCTTCAGCGCCCTTGCGGCGAGGTCGTGGCGGCCATCGTGGACACCGTGGCCGGCGCGTGTAGCTGACGCCATTCCCGCCCTGCCCGCCAGGCCCCGAAGAGCAGCAGACCCGCCGCCAGGGCGAGAGCCAGGGCTTGGAGGGTCCTTGGAGACGCGGTGGCGCCGAAACCCGGGCAGCGGCGGGCCACCAACGGAGCCGCCACGCCGCCCAGGGTCGCGGCATAGAGTGGAAAGGCGAAAGGGTGGAGCGTCCAGGCGTCCAGGAATTGGCCCCGGGACAGGGCGCAGAAGGCCCGGGTGAGGCCGCAACCCGGGCAGGGCAGGCCCGTGGCCGCATGGAAGGCGCACAAGTCCACACCGGGAATCCCGCCGGGGGGCAGCAGCCGGCTGGTCAGCAACAGCGCGAGGCAGGCCAGTGAAAAAAACACCGCACCGTCGGGAGCAAGGACCTTCCCGTCGGTGCGTAGGTGAAGTGGTTGACTCACGTCAAGCGTTGAAGGCGGCTTTGACCTCAGGCTTCATGAGCACGACCAGGGCCCAGATGCCCAGGGGCAGGCCCAACAGGCAGCAGGGGCCGAGGCAGGGGATCATGGCGATGATGGCGGCGGCCATGGCGAAGCCATAGCTTTCGGCATTCTTCATCTTGGAGGCACCCATGAACACCACGACGGACATGACCAGGCCGATGACGTTGAACACGGCGCCGATGCCTCCGGACATCATGCTGGGCATGCCCTGACTGCCTCTGGCCAAGGCGCCCATGCCCGCGCCCATGAGATTCAGGGCGAGGCCCAGGATCTGGAAGGCCGCCCCGATCCCCGCAGTCACCATCAGGCCGATGGCTGGCCCTTTGAGCTGGTCCATGGCTGCGGCGCGGGTACCGTCTGGTTCATAGTTCATAGAATCTCCTGCCGGGTGCTACCGGTCGACCTTGATGACTTCGGTCTTGGCCAGCATGTCGCTCATGCTGATGCGTTCCTCGCCTTTGATGGCGAGCATGATGAGGTTCAAGGCGAACAGGTTGCCGAATTGCCGAATGATGGCGGGGCCCATGCCGATGCGTCCGGCGGGCTCGCCCAATGGAACCACCCGCAGCTTCTGCATCTTTTTGCCGATGGAAGCGCCGTTCTTGGAGACGCAGTATGGGACGAAGAAGAACCAGTAGCCTAGCTGCACCAGGAGATTGAGGGGCAGCAGGATGCACCCCAGGAACGGAATGATCGACATCACCATGAAAGCGATGGAGATGACAATGGAAGGCACCACGTCGATCAGCGTGGCAACTAGTCTCGGAACGAGGTCCCCGCGCTCCCCGGTGGGCACTGCGTCGTCGGGGATGGGCGGTAGATACTGATCAAGCATGGGAATGCCTCCGGTGAAGGGCGCGCGGGCGCCCGGGGGGTTTGGTTATCGATCCACCTTGATGACGATGGTCTTGGTGATCATGTCGTGGACGGCCTTGCGCTCGGCTCCGAAGATCAGGAGGTAGCCGATGGTGAAATTAAGGAAGTGGCAGAGCTGGCGGATGATGGCCTGACCAAAGCTGAGGCGGCCGTAGGGATCGTTCTCGGGCACCACGCGCAGTTTCATCATCTTCTTGCCGATGGTGGCACCGTTGCGGGAAATGCACCGGGCCATGAAAACGAAATAACCGAGCATTGCCGCCAGGTAGAGCACCGCTCCCAGGCACCCTGCGAGCATCCCCAAGGCAGGCACCTTGCTGGCCACCAACCCTACGACAAATGAAAAGATGAACATGACGATCATGACGGGGACCATGACGGCCCCATCGATGAAAGCCGCGATGAGCCGCGTCACGAAATCTCCGCGCTCGCCGGTGGGCTGGGCATCGTCGGGGATGGGTGGCAGGAACTTGGCCAGGAAGCCCGATGCCTGCGCCGCGGTGACCGGCGCGCCGGTGGGGAGGGGACGGGCGGATTGAGCGGATGATGCGGGCGGACCGGACGGAGCAGCCCGCATGGCTGGGGCGGAAGCGGGCCGAGCCACGGCACCGGGATCCGTGAAATGGCCGAATTCCGGGGCCCGGGCTTCGGGCATGGGGGCCATGGGGGCGGGCGAAGTCGCGGTGGGGGAAGGGGCCGGTGCGGCAAGGACCGGGGTGGGGTTGGTGGGCGGGCCCGGGGGCACCGAGGGCGGCAGGCCCGTGGTGCCGTGGATGTGGGCCATCTGGTCGGGGCTCATGCGCACGGTGCCGGTAGCTTGCTCCAGGCGCTGCACCGCCACCGTGGCGTTCTGTTCGGCGGGATCCGTGAAGGTGATCTGGATCTGGCCCAGGGTCACCCGGTCGCCATCCCGCAACGGTGAAGTCTGGACTCGGCTGCCGTTCAGCAGCACGCCATTGCTGCTCTGCAGATCCTGGACCTCGTAGCCATTGCCCGTCAGGCGGATCACGCAGTGGTGGCGGGAGATGCTCGGGTCCGCCAAGCGCAGCGTATTGTCCAGCTCGCGCCCGATATGGATCTCGTTGTCCACGAGTTCGAATTCACGAACCCCCGCACTTTCGTGCACCAGTAGTTTGGCCATGATGCCCTCGGAAAAGCCTGGATTGATGGTGAAGTGTAGTGGGGCCGCCGCCGGGATGCAAAGGGGAAGGGGGAATTCTCCGAGTGAAAGGGGTGCTCTGGCCTGGAACCAGCCCCAAATACTTGACCACAGCCCATATCCTGACCCACTCTTGCGGAACCATCCCCAACCGGAGGCAGCATGGTCCTCTTCAATGCGGCCACCAAAGAGCTCACCGCCAAGATCGTCTACTACGGCCCGGGCCTCTGCGGAAAGACCACGAATCTTCAACAGATCTACGATTCGCTCCCCGGCGACGGCCGGGGCAAGATGCTCAGCCTGGCCACCCAGACGGACCGTACCCTGTTCTTCGACTTCCTGCCCATCGAGCTGGGCACCATCCGCGGCATGAAGACGCGCATCCAGCTCTATACAGTGCCCGGCCAGGTCTTTTACGACGCCACCCGAAAGCTAGTGCTGCGGGGCGCCGACGCAGTCGTGTTCGTGGCGGATTCCCAGGCGCCGGCGCTGGAGACCAACAAGGAGAGTTTCCAGAATCTCATCGAGAATCTGAAGGACCAGGGCACGGACCTGGAGAAGATCCCCCACGTCATCCAATGGAACAAAAGGGACACCCCCAACGCCCTGCCCGTGGCCACCCTCGATAAGGAAATCAACCGCTTCCATGTGCCCACCTACGAGGCCTGCGCCATGAAGGGGGAAGGGGTGCGCGAGACCCTCTCCGGTGTGGCCAAGCTGGTCTTGAAATACCTGGCGGAGAAATACGGCGGGGGTGTGGTGGAGGCTCCGGCTTTGGCGGCCCTGACGGCGGCCCCGCCCCAGCCCGCGCCACTGCCGAAGGAGGAATCCAAGCCCTTGGAAGTGGAGGAACTCTCCGCCGGAGAAATGATCGAAGAGCTGGAGGATGCGCCCATCGCCACCATGAGCGGCGGCTTGCCTGGTGATTCGGCTCCCGTGGCTCCCCATGCCCCCCCGGCGCCGCACACCCCTAACGTCAGCATGGTGGAGGTCCCAGTGGTGCTGGACAAGAGCCTCTTCAGCGGCGACTCCCCCGTGGAGATCCGGCTGAAGCTGTATCTGAAGTAGCTCCGCGGTACGAGGGTTGAGGTACGAGGGCTGAGATAGAGTTCTGGCCCGGTCCATGTGCTCAACCCTCGCGCCTACCCCGCCTTCGGGCACACTGGAGGTTTGCGCTTGAGGCCTCTATGTCCCGCCCTGTCGTCACACGTTTCGCGCCTTCACCTACCGGGATGCTCCATATTGGCGGGGTCAGGACCGCGCTGTTCTGCTGGCTCTTCGCCAAAAAGCACGGCGGCACCTTCATCCTGAGGGTGGAGGACACGGACCTCACCCGCAGCACCGACGACAATATCCGCATTATTGAAGAAGGCATGGCATGGTGCGGCCTGCTCTGGGATGAGGGCCCCGTGGTGGGCGATCCGGCCCAATGGGTGGGCCCCCATGGTCCCTACCGCCAGATGCAGCGCATGGACAGCCACTACAAGCCGGCCATCCAGAGCCTGCTCGACGAAGGCAAGGCCTACCGCTGCCGCTGCACCAAGGAGGAACTGGACGAACGTCGGGCTGCGGCAGACAAGGCCGGGAAAATCTTCCAGTACGACCGCCGCTGCCGCGAGGCCGGCCACGACGACACTCAGCCCGCCGCCATCCGCCTGAAGATGCCCGTGGGGCCGGAGCCCTGGCTCGAGCAGGGGGACATCGTCCTGCGGGACCTCATCAAAGGGGAGCTGCGCTTCCCCGCCACCAGCCTGGACGACTGGATCATCGCCCGCACCGCCGCGGCAGGCGAAAAGGTCGGCACCCCCACCTACAATTTCTGCGTGGTGGTGGACGACACGGACATGGCAGTGAGCCACGTCATCCGCGGCGACGACCACGTGGCCAACACACCCAAGCAGATCGCCCTCTACCACGCCATGGGTTATGAAACCCCCGCCTTCGCCCATGTGCCCATGATCCTGGGCAAGGACGGCGCCAAGCTGAGCAAGCGCCACGGGGCCACCAGCATCACCGAGTACCAGCAGATGGGCTTCCTGCCCTCGGCTGTCCGCCTGGCCCTGGCGCGGCTTTCCTGGACCCCCAAGATCGACGGCCGCGCCATCGACACGGCGGCAGAAGAACTGCTCACGGACGTGCAGATGATCGAACTTTTCGATCTCGGCGACATCCAGAAGAGCCCCGCCCGCTTCGACATGGACAAGCTCAACTGGATGAACCAGAAGCTCATCCAGCGGGCCACCTGGCAGGAGATCGAGCCCCACTTCCGCCCTTTCCTGCCGGAAGCCTGGGGGGGGAAATCTGACGACTGGAAGGCCAAGGCCATCCAGTGCACCCAGAAGGGCAAGTCGCTCGTGGAGATGGCGGGCTTCCTGGACTTCGTGTGGGCGGCACCGACCGCCTTCGACGAGGCTGCCGCCGCGAAATTCCTCACCGGCGCCGTGAAGCCCGCGTTGGCGGACCTCTGCGTTCTCACCGACTACAGCCACGACGGGCTGGAGGCCGGGTTCAACGCGATTCTTGAAGCGCACAGCCTCAAGCTCAAGGACCTGGCCCAGGCCCTGCGGGTGGCCCTCTGCGGCAAACCCGTCAGCCCGCCTATCTTCGACACGCTGATGCTGCTGGGTCGGGATGAAGTGGTGGCCCGGATTTCGAAGTGGCTGTAATTGTTAGGCGATTCCCTTTCATGACTGGTGATGCGCATGCCTGAAGCCCCCGAATCCCGCTCGCTCAACTTCATCGAGGACATCATCGAGGCCGACCGCGTGACGGAGAAGCACGGGGGCCGTGTGCTTACGCGCTTTCCGCCGGAACCCAACGGCTACCTCCACATCGGCCACGCCAAATCCATCTGCCTGAATTTCGGCTTGGGCCTGAGGTACGACGGCGCCACGAACCTGCGCTTCGACGACACGAATCCCGTGAAAGAAGATGTGGAATATGTGGATTCCATCCGTGAGGACGTGGAGTGGCTGGGCTTCAAGTGGGTGAATGAGTTCTTCGCCTCGGACTATTTCCAGCAGCTCTACGACTACGCCGAATACCTGGTCCAGCAGGGCAAGGCCTATGTCTGCGACCTCAGCGAAGCGGAGATCCGGGACTACCGCGGCAACTTCCACACGCCCGGCAAGGACAGCCCCTACCGCAATCGGACGCCCGGGGAGAACCTGGACCTCCTCCGCCGCATGAGGGCCGGGGAATTCGCCGACGGAGCCAGGGTGCTGCGCGCCAGGATCGACATGCAGAGCGGCAACATGAACCTGCGGGACCCGCTCATGTATCGCATCCGCCGGGCCCACCACCACCGCACTGGCGACGCCTGGCTCATCTACCCGCTCTACGATTACGCCCATGGCGTGTCGGATGCGCTGGAGGCCATCACCCACTCCATCTGCACCCTGGAATTCGAGGACCACCGACCGCTCTACGGCTGGTTCCTGGAGCAGGACGCGGAGGGGAAATTCTTCCGACGCCCGCTCCCCCGGCAGATCGAATTCGCGCGGCTCAACCTCACCTATACGGTCATGAGCAAGCGCCGCCTGCTGGAATTGGTGAAGGAGGGCCATGTCCAGCATTGGGACGATCCCCGCATGCCCACCATCTGCGGCCTGCGCCGCCGGGGCTTCACTCCGGCCTCTCTGCGGAACTTCGCCGAGCGGGTGGGCGTGGCCAAGCGCGACAGCATCTCGGATGTGGGCCTGCTGGAATTCGCCATCCGTGAGGACCTGGAGAAGTCCGCTCTACGCAGGATGGCGGTGCTCCGGCCTCTGAAAGTCATCCTCACCAACATGGGGGAAGGGGAGGTTTTCGAATTGGAAGTGGCCAACCACCCCGACACCAGCCATGGCACCCGGAAACTCCAGCTCACCCGTGAGATCTTCATCGAACGGGAGGATTTCGAGGAAATCCCGCCGAAGAAATGGTTCCGGCTGGCCCCCGGCGCTGAAGTGCGGCTGAAGGGCGCCTGCCTCATCCGCTGCGAGGAAGTCATCAAGGACGCCATGGGCCAGGTGGTGGAACTGCGCTGCGCCTGGGATCCCGCGAGCCTGGGCGGGGACGCACCGGACGGCCGCAAGGTGAAGGGCACCCTGCACTGGGTTTCGGCCGCCCACGCGGTCACCGCCGAAATGCGCCTCTACGACCGCCTCTTCACGGCCGAAAATCCCATGGACATCGCAGAAGGCGGCGACTGGCGTGATACCTTGAATCCGCATTCCCTGGAAGTCCTTCCTGGCGCGAAACTCGAAGCCAGCCTGGCCGCCGCGAACACTGGCGACCGCTTCCAGTTCGAGCGCCTGGGGTACTTCTGTGTGGATCGGGACAGCCAGCCCGGGGCGCTGGTCTTCAACCGCACCGTGGCCTTGAAGGATTCCTGGGCCAAAGTCGGGGAGAAGGGTTAGCGACAGGCTTTCGCGCCAGCTCCTACCACGAATAATTGTGACTGCGGCCCCTGGACTGCTCCCTGGAGCCCCGCCCTCAGCCCTGCTAAGGTCTCAAAAGGGATTTTCCTCCCACCAGCGGAAGCCTTGCATGGAATCGCTTGCCCATCTGACAGGCCTCTCGGCCGTGCTGATCTGGA
>JANXPB010000193.1 GCA_025357545.1 Holophagaceae bacterium | reverse complement strand
AGCAGCCGCTCGGCCTGGGCCAGGGACCAGGCGTGGTGGCGGGCCTCCAATGGGCCTTCACCTTCAAGAATCTCAGGCAGGGAACCGGCAAGGGCGGTCTCCAGGTTTTCCCCGAAGCGCTCCTTCCAGCGTTGGAAGGGCGGAGGGTCGTGGTCGGGGTGCGGCTGCGCGGTTGGAAATGCCACGCCCATCCCTATCCGCGTGGGGTTCAGGTCCAACCCTTCGAGTCGCAGGCCAGCTCGCCCTGGGATGGCCTGGAAGGCGAGGCGCATGCCCTCGAGGCGGCCCGTGAGGACCCGGCGCCGGAAATCCAGGCCCAGCCACCGCTCCCGCGGATCGCCGTGCACCACTTCCAGGCGCGCACCTTTTAGCTCCTGGCCCCACTGGCGCGACAGGTCCACCTTGGTTTCGGCCTTCAGCAGCTTGTACGCCGCATCACCCTCGTGCAGCAGCCACAATCCTGGTTTCGGGTTCAGCAGGAAGGCCCACGCCCAGCCCCGGCCCATGCCCCGGGCGGCGCTCCACCCGATGAGCAGGGCGCGGGGCGAAACGTGCACCGCATCCACGGAGGCGCCCGAGGCCAGCCGGTGGCGGGCGAGGGCGAGCAGGAGCGGTGCATCCATGCTTCCAAATTGGCATAGAAGCCGAAGGGTCGTCCTACAATCCCTCCATGCCCCTCGATCCCCTGCCCGTCTCCTATGAGTCCTACCTGAAGGTGCCCGAACTGCTGGGGCTCCAGAAACCCCTGTCCCGGCCTGAAGCCCACGACGAATTGCAGTTCATCATCGTGCACCAGGTGTACGAATTGTGGTTCAAGCTGCTGCTCCACGAAGTCCGCGCCACCATCCAGCACATGGCGCAGGGCCATGGCGGCGAGGCCCAATGGCTGCTGCGGCGCTGCATCGAAATCGGCCGGGTGCTCATCCAGCAGATCCACGTCATGGAGACCATGAGCCCCAGCGATTTCCTGGGCTTCCGGGACGTGCTGAAACCCGCCTCGGGGCTGCAAAGCGTGCAATTCCGCGTGCTGGAGTACCACTGCGGGCCCAAGGATCCACGCTACATCCAGCTGCACGCCGCCCATCCGGAAGCGCGCCGCGCGCTGGAGCAGGCCTTCGCCGCGCCGAGCCTTTGGGACGCCTTCTGCGAGCTGCTGAAGGCGAAGGGATTCGAGGCGGAGGGTAGGGACGCGCAGCTGAGATCCCTGGTGCGCATCTACTCGGAGAGGGAATTCCTGGACCTGCACCAGATCGCCGAGACGATGCTCGAATTCGACGAGGCCTTCCGCATCTGGCGCTTCCGCCACTACCTCATGGCCGAGCGCATGATCGGCTTCAAGCCCGGTACCGGCGTGGGCCACACGGAACAGGTGGGGCTGGGCCCGAAGGTTGAAACCGCTTCAGGCTGCCCCTTTGGTGCTGGGGGGCTGCCGGCATCAGGGCTTCCGGCTACAGACCCAGGCCAGGCCTTCCACGATCCCGGCGTGGTGTACCTGAAGGGCCGCGTGGAGATCCGCTACTTCCCGCTGCTGTGGGAACTGCGCAGCCACCTGGGGGCGGATGGCTATGGGATTTGATCGCAAAATTTGGCGGTGGGGGCTCCGGGTCCTCCTGGCGTTGGTCTGGTCGCTGGCCTACGCCCAGGCCCCGCCCCCGCCGGCCGGGGTCCAGTCCTTGGACGGAGAGTGGCGCTACCACGGGGGCGATGACGCCCAGTGGGCGCGGCAGGAATTGGATGATCAGGACTGGAGGACCATTCCGAGCCTGCGGAAGCTCCGCAGTCTGGACCCTGCGGGTCCAGTATGGTTCCGACGCAGGGTGCCCGTGCCCGCGACGGTCGGATACCAGGAATGGGCTCTGGCCTTCGGCCGGGCCTTCGCGGCGGTGGAGGTCTACGCGGATGGCCGCCAAGTGGGCAGCAGCGGTGATCTTGGCCCCCCCCCGGCGGGGCCTTTGGATTCGGAGCTGCGGGTTTACGCCCTGCCGTCCTCGGAATCCGGGCGCGTGCTGACCCTCGCCATCCGCACCAACCTGCCGCGTGAGTACCGGATGATGGAAGGCGGCGTGGGTTCGGCCCTGGGCCGGGAAGTGTGGGTTGGCCCTGCGGCGCTCGTTCGGGCCCACGCCGCGCACGTCAATGCCAGCGCTGAAGTGGAGCGCCTCTCCGGTGACCAGAGCCATTGGATTCTGGTGACCATTTTCATGCTGGTGGGCCTGTTCCATTTACAGCTCTACTCAAGGCGTCGGGAAGCCCGCTATTACCTGTGGTTCGGCCTGGTGGCGCTGTCCATGGGCTTGCGGGAAGCGGCCATGACCGAATGGGCCATCGGGCCTTTCGGGCATCCGCGTATCACCTTTTGGGCCTCCTGGCTCTTTCTGTTCAGCAGCTCGCCGCCCTTCATCCAGTTTCTGTGGCCCTTCCTGGGGCGGCCCATTCCGCGCTGGCTGCGGGCCTACCAACTCTCCTTCCTCATCCCGGCTTTCGTGCTATTCCTGCCCTTGGGCACCGCCCTTCAGATCATCCGGGTCATCGGACCCTTCTGGGGCCTGCCGACCGCACTATTGGCCGCGTGGGTGGTGGCGGTGGCTGCCTTGAAGGGCGTGGCGGAGGCCCGGACCATCGCCTTCGGCATGCTCATGATCATCCTGGGGGGGCTTTATGAATTGGGCTACTGGCTGAACTGGTGGCCCTACACCGGCACGCTCTCCATTGGCTTCGCGGCCTTTCTGGGCAGCATGGCGGTGTCCGTGTCCAACCGCTACGCCCGCGCCCACGCCGAGACCGAGGCCTTGAACCGCACCCTCGAGCAGCGGGTGCAGCAGCGCACGGCGGAGTTGGAGGATGCCCAGGCCCGGGTCCATCGGTTGACGGAGAGTTCCCGCCACGCCCTGCGCGATCCCGGGGCCTGGTCCGAGGCCATGGCGGCGGAGTTGTGCCAATCCCTGGCGGCGGGCTCGGTGGCGGTGTGGCGGATCCAAGGGGGGGGCTTGGAGAGGCTCACCCTAAGCACGGGAGAACCGCCCGACTTGCGCAGCCTGGAAATGATGCTGCATTCCCCCGTTGCGTTCAAGGAAGGTGACGAAGTTGTGGTGCCGGTCTCGGGGTTGAGCGGAGATTTGCGGGCGGTGGTTGTGGTGAAGGGTAAGCGGGGCCCCTGGAGCGAAGCGGAAAAGCGCCTGCTCTCCACCTTCGCCAACCAGCTGGGGGGCGCGCTGGAGCTGTCCCGCATGCGAGCCGAGGTGGACGCAGCGGCGCAGCGGCGCAGCGCTACTCGCCAGGCCCTTATCGAGCAGGGGGCCGGGCTGCTGCAGGTGTGTCCCCTGTGCCGGCGCTGCTTCGATCACACCGTCCGGGCCTGCGCCGCGGACCAGACGCCCTTGGATTCCTCGCGCATCTTTCCCTACCGCATCGCCGGGCGCTACCGCCTGACCCGCTTGTTGGGCGAAGGCGCCATGGGCCTGGTCTTCGAGGCGGAAGACGAGCGGCTGCGCCGGCGCGTGGCGCTGAAGGCCATCAAGCCTGAGCATTTCAACAGCGCGGACAAACGCATCCGTTTCGAGCAGGAAGCCCGGGCCCTGGCGCAGATCCACCACCCCGGCGTCATTGCGATCTACGACAGCGGAGAACTGGAAGACGGCACCATCTACCTGGTGACGGAACGGCTGTTCGGCGCCACGTTGCGGACCCTGCTCGATGCCTACGGTCCCGGTTCCCCGGCCCAGGTGGGCAGCCTGCTCTTGCAGTGCGCTGAAGCCCTGGATGCGGCTCACACCCAGGGCCTGATCCACCGGGACATCAAGCCCGACAACATCTTTGCGATACCTTCCGCCGACGGCCTTCGCTTCAAGGTCCTGGATTTCGGGCTCGCCAAGGAGATGGCCGTGGACAGCACGCTCACCCAGACGGGCGTCGTTATAGGCACGCCGCTTTATATGTCGCCGGAGCAGATCCGAGATGAACCCCTGGATGCCCGGAGCGACCTCTACGCCCTGGCGGTGGTGGGCTACGAGGCCCTGTCGGGCCGGCGGGTGGTGCAGTCGACTTCGCTGCCCGACATCCTGGTGGAGGTGGCTACGGGCACACCCAAGCCTCTCAAGGACCTGGTCCCGGAGCTGCCGCCGAAAGTGGCTTCGGCCTTTGACCAGGCCTTCAGCAAGGAGCCCTGGCGGCGGCCCGAGAGCGCCCTGGCTTGGGCGGAGCAACTGGCGCGGCGGCTGATCCTGCTGCGGTTGGACAGCCCCGGCTGGCCCGAGGACCTGCCGGATGTGCCCTCCCAGGGGCTTACCTCATCTGGCCCTGGTCCGGCCTCCCACGAGGATATGACTCTCATTCCCGATGGGGATGAGACGCGGCTGTTGGAGAAGCGGCCCGGTCCCGGCGAAGATGACTGATGGCCTGCATCCTCGACATTTCACCCACCCTCTCGCCGCGCCTGGCGGTGTGGCCAGGGGATGTGGCCTTCGCGCGCTCAGTGAGTTGCGCCATGGATGCAGGCGCCCATCTCGAGCTCAGCTCCATCACCACGACCCTCCACCTGGGGGCCCACGCGGATGCGCCCTCCCATTACGTCCGCGGAGGCTCCGGCATGGCCAGCGTGGAGTTGGATGCTTACCTCGGGCCCTGCCAACTCGTGCAGGTTGCGCTGCCCCGGGGGGCGCGCATCCACCCCCACCATTTGACCGCTGCAATCACGGCGCCCCGCGTGCTTTTCCGCACGGGTTCCTTCCTGGATCCCGAGCATTTCAACACCGATTTCAACAGCCTTTCACCTGAACTCATCGACCACTTGCATGGCCTGGGCTGCGTCCTGGTGGGGCTTGACACACCCTCGGTGGATCCTTTCGAATCGAAGGCCCTGGAGAGCCACCAGGCTTTGGCGCGCACCGGGATGCGCAACCTCGAGGGCCTGGTGCTGGAGCACGCGGAGCCTGGGTTCTACACGCTTATCGCGCTGCCCTTGAAGCTCGAAGGGGCCGACGCATCGCCGGTGCGCGCAGTCTTGCTGAAGGAGGTACCATGAGCGAACTCGCAGATAAGGCCCAGGAAGCGGTGGAGCAGGCCAATGGAGCAGGAGAGTCCCATGAGCCCCATGGCGGCTTCACCAACATCCTGGCGGTCTTGGTGGCGCTTTCGGCCACCTTCATGGCCATCTGCAACGTGAAGGATGGCAACATCGTGCAGGGCATGATGCAGGCCCAGGCCAACGCCGTGGACACTTGGTCCATGTATCAAAGCAAGAGCACCAAGCAGCACCTGGCCGAGAACATGGTGGACAACCTGACCTTGCAGCGGGACCTCGGCGTGGGCCTGGATGCCGCTCGGCTCGGGAAACTCGACGCCAAGATCAAGGAGTACGATGGCAAAGTGAAGAAGTACGAAACCGACAAGGCCGAGGCCGAAAAGCAGGCCCGCGATTTCGAAAAGCAATACAACGATCTGAACGTCCACGACGATCAGTTCGACGCGGCCGAAGCACTGCTGTCGGTGTCCCTGGCGCTCTACGGCATCAGCGCCCTCACCAAGAAGAAATGGCTGCTCGGCGTGGCGGTAGGCTTCAGTGTGGGCGGCACCGTCCTGGGCCTGGCCGGTTTCTTCGGCTGGACCATCCACTCTGCCTGGCTGGCGAAAATCCTGGGATGATGTCTCCACCAACCCGGAGCACCCAATGGATGAACGGCCTGGCGACTCCGATCTACCGGAGCGCGTGAAGCAACTCGAAGACCAGGTGGCCTGGTTGACGGCGCAGCTGCAGGCCGCCGCTCCTGCGGTGCCGGCGGCGGGCCCTTCCCGGCCCCTGGCGCCGCCGCTCCGGCCCGCGCCACCCGGCCGCCCGCCGAGGCCTGCGACGCCCGCCGGGCCCGCCAAGGAAAGCAATCCCACCCTCTGGATCGCGGGCATCGGGGCGGGCATCTTCCTGCTGGGCGCGATCTTCTTCCTGGGCTGGTCCATCCAGCAGGGCTACCTGGGCCCCGGCCCACGGTTGCTGCTGGGGCTGGTGGCGGGCTGTGGACTGAGTCTGGGCGCAGCGATGCTGATCCTGAAGGGCACGCGCAAGCTGGGAGTCTGCGTGCTCGCGGCGGGCCTTGGCACGCTGCTGCTCTCCCTTTATTACGGCACCAGCACGGAGCCTCCACTCTTGTCGCCGGGTCTCGGTTTCGCGGGCATCGGCCTGGCGATCCTTTTCGGCGGAGGCCTGGCGGCCCGCGTGAAATCCGGCGGCGCCCTCGTGGTGGCCCTGATCACGGCCTTCTGGGCGCCCATCGCCTT
This sequence comes from Holophagaceae bacterium, assembly GCA_025357545.1. Classification (GTDB taxonomy): domain Bacteria; phylum Acidobacteriota; class Holophagae; order Holophagales; family Holophagaceae; genus JANXPB01. The sequence continues at coordinate 2,522 of JANXPB010000193.1, read as the reverse complement.
CAGCCAGGGCGGCCACCACGAAATCGCGCTCACGCTCTACCTGGCCGTGCTGATGACCGCGACGCTGGCGGTGCCTTACCTTGCGAAGGTCGGCGCCCAGTGGGGCGTCACGCGGTGGGTGGCGGTGGCCGGCGTGTGGACTCTGGTGGCCTGGGCCTCGATGAATGCGTTGGCCGAAGATGCCGCGTTGATGCTTTTGCTCGTGGGCCTCCATGCGCTGCTGGCGGGCCTGTGGATTTGGCTGCCGGGGCAGGCCGAGGCCAAGCCCCGGACGCCGACGATTCTCTGGTTTCTGGTGTCCTTGGGCCTGACGAGCCTTGCGTGGGCGCTCTGGAGAAAATCGCAGTGGACCCCCGAGTGGTTCGCGGGGGTGGTGCTCGGAATCGCCGCCGTGAACCTGGGTTTGGTGAAGCCGCTGCGAATGCGGCTGGCCGGCCGACAGGCGGACCTCGGGCTGTTGGTGCTCGCGGCGGGCCACCTGGCCCTGGCGGTGCCCATCGCCCTGCACTGGCAATGGGTGGGGCCCATGTGGGGCGCCTTCGCCTTGGGTCTGGCCTGGGCCGCCGGCCGCGCCGAGGGCATGGAGGGTTGGGAGGAAGCGGAAATCGCGAGCCTCCGCCGCCTGGCCTTCGGCATGGCGGTGCTGGCCTCCATCCGCTGGTTTGTGGGCAGCGTGGATGTGTGGGACCACGCCTTCTCCTACTACAGCGCGGTCTCCAGTCTGCCGGTGTTCAATGGCGTCTTCGCCGAAGGACTCCTGGTCTCCGCCGCCTGGCTGCTCATGGCGCGCCGCAAGGGGGCTGTGGCGGTGCTCGCTTTCATCGCGCTGGAGATCACCGCGAACCTGACGCTGGCTCTGGAAGCCGCGCGCATCGTGCGGACCCTGCAAGCCAGCGGGCTCTCCGCTGAGGCCCCGGCCTACCTGGAATCCCGGGGGGCCTCCATCGCCGTGACCCTGGTCTGGTCCCTCAGCGGCGCGCTCCAGTGGCTGCGCAGTTTCGCCGTGACGGACCCAGGCACGCGGCGGGCCCTGGCCATCGGTGGCTATGTGTGGCTGGCCATCGCCAGCCTGAAACTGCTGGCCGCCGACATGGCCCACGCCAATACCGGGATCCGAGCCCTGGCCTTCCTGGGGGTGGGCGGCATCTTCCTGGCGGTGGCCCTGCTGGCGAACCGCATGAAGCGTGACACCGGGGAGGTCGTATGACTTGGTTGGGCACCGGCCTCACGGGGCTCGCCGCAGTGCTCCTGCTGGGCTGTGCTGCCGAGGACCGCAGCCATTTGGCGCGCCGCCCGGTGGAGGCCCCCGGGATCAGCGGCTGGGCCCGGGTGCGGTTGGACGGCGCGGCCCAGCGCGACCTCGCCACGCTTTGGATCGGCGATGCCGAAGGCCATCCGATCCCCTTCCTGATCGAACGGGAGGGCCTCTGGTCGCCCCAGGTGCTGGAGACCACCGGCTATCTCGCGGGCAAAGACGCCCGTGGCCACCCCACCGCGGAATTCGCGCTTAAATTCCCCGGTGGCTGGCAAGTGCGCGAGCGCGAACAGCTGCGGCTGGATCTGGACCTTCAGGGCGAAGCGCCCTGGGTGGCCCGGGTGGAGATCTCCCGGCGCATGGAGAAGGGCGGCTTCCTTAGCCTGGAGCGGGACGCGCCCTACTTCGTGTATGACCTTTCCAACGATCGCCATACCTCCCAGATCACCCTGCCCTGGGACGCGGAACGCTATCGTGTGACGCTGGTGCCCACCCAGGGGAAAGCGCCGAAATTGATGGGCCTGCGGGTCACCGCCAGCACCTGGCCCGAGCAACTCGGGGCCGATGAAGTGGTCACGCCGGGTATGGCGAAGGGGGAGGCCAAAAGCCCGGGCGAAGTCTGGCTGCTGTCGCTGCCCACGGCGGAGCGCGTGGTGGCGGCGGATGTACAGCTGAAGCCACCGGTGGCGCCAGTTTACGTGACGATGGAGGCGGTGGAAACGAACGCTGAGGATGCCAAGCGGCCACTGCACAGGCCCATGGGTGGCGGCACCGTGTGGAACCTCCCCGCACTTCAGACCCGGGCCACCCGCATTGCGTTGGACCCGGCCATCGCGGAGCGCCTGCGCCTGCAATTGCCGGAGAACGTGGAGCTGGATTCGGTGAAGCTCCTCATCCGTCACGAGGTGCTGCTCTTCCCGGCCGAGGCTGCGAAAGCCTATTTCCTTCACTTGGGGGGCCGGGTGAAACGGGCTCCGGGCGACCTGGGGGCCTTGCCGCCCAGCCGCGTGGTCTACGGTCGCACACCGCTCAAGCTGGGGACCACCGAGGCCGATGCCCAAGGCCTCGGCGTCATCCTTGACAAGGGCGAGCAGACCCGGCCCTGGCTGGCCTGGGTGGTGGGACTGGTGGTAGCGGCCTTGGGATTCGCGGCGTTCAAACTGCTGAAAAATGATGAGGAGACCACCTGAAAACCAATTCCTATAACGATTGGATTTCATGAAAATTCACAACACTTAACAAAATCCAACTCAAGGACGGGCCTAGG
>JANXPB010000111.1 GCA_025357545.1 Holophagaceae bacterium | reverse complement strand
GCCTAGCCTCGCAAGCCCGGGACCGCAATGTCATCGTCTCGAATCAGTTCGCCATCGTGCCGGTGCCCGCTGGAAACCTGCGGGGTACGCCGCCCCGCGCGGCCTTTAACTTCAGCATCTACCCCTACGGCTCCACCAATTTCGTCATCACCGATGTCATCGAAGGCAGCAGCGAAGCCATCGTGGGCCCCGGTTCCCATCAAATGCTCTACGCCAATGTCCACGGCCAGAAGGCGCCCTTCACCGCGAGCCGCGCCGAGGATCGCCAGGACTTGCTGCGCCTCGAAAAAAAACTCAAGGCTCAGGGCATGGACGTGGACGTGCAGCGCTATTACTTGATCCAAATTCCATTGCGCCGGAACACGAAGGTGCAACTTTCCAATCCGGGCACACCGCCGATGCAGCGCGGGTATTTGGGCACCAGTTCGGGCGTGGCATTGTCCAGCGGCATTTCAGGCGGCGCGGTGAGCGGCGTGGTTGCGGAGTCGCCGAAACCCTCGCCTCAAGCGGTTTCTGCAGCCAAATCCAAGGGCGAAGCCCAGGGGATGAATGAGTCCAAGGACGCCTCTAAAGCCAAAGAGGACGCTGGCCTCTCGAAGGTCGCCATCGGCCACGGCGATGTGGAAGGGACATATTTCTCCGGCGCCAACTGGCGCGGCACGCGGGCCGAAGAACCCATCCGCGTCACGGTGGTGTATTTCGTCACGCCCATCAGCAAGGTCAGCGAGAAGGATATGCAGCAATTCGCCAAGGCCTTCTCCGCCTGGGATTCCCAGGCCATCTGGGGCGGCAGCTTTGTGACCAAGGAAACGAACTGAAATTTCACAAGCCACTTTAGGAGGCCCCCATGAGGCCCAACAGGATTGCATTGTTCACGACGATTAGCGTCTTAATCGCAGGGGGTGCGGGTCTCACGTGGATCTCTCGGCACGATTCCGGCGGACACTTCGCGAGGGTGAAAATGATGGCGCCCAAGATGAAGGCGGCTGAGTCCCGGCTGGATGCAAAGGCTCATGAGACCGAGAGATCCCAGCCGCTTGGGGGTCTGGTATCCGCTTCTGCAGATTCATCTCAAGGCGTCATGATCGCGAGCCAGAAGCTCATCCGCACCGGACAAATGTCGCTGGAAGTGAAGGCCTTCGATGATGCGTTCACCAAGCTCCAGCGCATCGCGTCGGAGAACGGCGGCTATATCGCTGACATCAAGGCCAACCGTCAAGATCAAGGCCGGGCCTCGGGTTCCGTCGTTCTGCGGGTGTAACCCAACCGCTACTTTCAGACCTTGGACGCGCTGCGCGGCATCG
>JANXPB010000084.1 GCA_025357545.1 Holophagaceae bacterium | reverse complement strand
GACATAAAGGATCGCATTGAGTAAGTTCAGGTTCTTCATGCTCACGTTGCCTCGCTGAGTAGGTAAGCAGTGCGCAATGAGTTGGAATTGAGCTTCTGAGATTTCCATGACATGAAGCATCGGGCATCGGCCATGAGAAATTAAGTAGTGTTAACAGGCCCTAGGCGGCGGGGATGCGCTGGTGGCCTTCGGCACCGGGGAGCCAAGCAAGAACAGCGCCCTGACGCCGGGCCATTTCTACGTTCTGGACGCCATCAATGGCGACGGCCTGGGCATTTTCGATACTGCTGCCATGAACTGGCCGTTCCAACTCTCCGAGGATGGAACCTTCGCCATCGGCGGCAGCGATGATGGCTACCTGTATGGCTTCAACGCGCGCGGAAACTGGGGGAACGCCATCTGATCGCAAAGCCGGGGCCCGACCAGCCATTTGGCTAGGCCCGAATTGAGGAGTAGGCTTCACTGCGAATGTGAGACTTGGTTTGGCTCTGTGCACACCAGCCCTCCGCTGCGCTGCGGTTCCTGTCCCCGCGGCGGAGCCTTGGAAGGCCGCCCACCTCGCGATGATGCTTTTGGCGGCCTGGCTTTGGGTGGGGCCGGCGCCTCTCCGGGCATCGGCCCCACCGCAAAAAGTCACCATCCAGCTCAAGTGGAGGCACCAATTCCAGTTCGCGGGCTACTACGCGGCCCAACGCCTGGGGTACTTCGCGGACGCGGGGCTCGACGTGAAACTGGTGGAAGGTGGGCCGCGCCGAGATCCCGTGCGGGAGGTGACGGCGGGTAACACGAGCTACGGAATCGGTGATTCAGACCTTCTGGTGGCGCGGGCCCAGGGGCTGCCGGTGGTGGTGGTGGCGGCCATTTTCCAGCACTCCCCTTACGTGCTCATGACCCGGGCCTCCGAGGGGCTGAAGCAGCCCAAGGATCTGGTGGGCCGACGGGTCATGGTCGAGTTCGACCAGGGGGAGATCCAGGCCAAGGCGATGTTCAAGCGGGAAGGCATCGACCTGTCCAGGATTGCTTTCCTGCGGCAATCCTGGGATCTCTCGGACCTGGTGGAAGGCCGCACCGATGCCATGTCGGGGTACCTGGGCGTTGAATCCTCCCAGCTTGAGCGGAGGGGGACCCAAGTCAACATCATCCGGCCCGCGGACCACGGCATTGACTTCTACGGCGACTGCCTGTTCACCACCGCTGAGGAGGCGCGGAACCACCCCGACCGGGTGGAGGCGGTGCGCCGGGCGGTGGTGCGGGGGTGGGCCTACGCCCTGCAGAACCCTGAGCAAGTGAGTGACTGGATTCTCGCCCTGCCCGGCGTCCAGGAGCGCGGCATTCGCCGGGAGAACCTTGCAACCGAGGCCGCGGCCATGAAGGCCCTGATTCTTCCAGACATCGTCCCCCTGGGGCATATCAATGAAGAACGCTGGCAGAGGACCCTGGCGATCTACAAGGAACTGGGGATCCTTCCCGCGAGCGTGGGGTTAGAAGGCTTCCTCTTCGATTCGGGCCATTGGCTATCGGTCCGGCACCGGAACCAGCTCGCCCTGTCCGCGGCGATCGCCCTTGGCATCCTGCTGCTGGTCCTGGGCTGGAACCTCACGCTCCGCAGGCGCGTGAAGGAGGGCGATGGTAACTACAAACAATTGGTGGAAAGCTCGCCGGGAGCCATCTTCATCGAGTACGAGGGACGCTTTGAATTCCTCAATCTTGCCGCAGTGAAACTCTTCGGCCTGGGTTTCCCTGAGGAACTGTTAGGCCACTCAGTGCTTGAGAATGTGCATGAAGAGGACAAACCCCGCGTCCAAGGGCGGGTGGAGGGTTTCCAGAAGCATCCGGCCGCGCTGGACAACACCGATCTGCGCCTGCACCGGCCTGATGGCAAGGTGGTGGAGGTGGAGGTGACCACCACGCCCATTCCCTGGAAAGGCCGCACCGGGGCGCGGGTCTTTCTCCGGGACATCACCGATCGGAATGCCGCCTGGCAGGCCATGGCTGAGAGCGAAGAAAACTACCGGCAACTGGTGGAGAACTCGCCAGACTGCATCTTCGTGGCGAATGGCGGCGTCTTCCGCTACGTGAATCCCGCGGGGCTGAAACTATTCGAGGTGGAAGCCGCGGAGGAGCTCCTCGGTAGGCCGATGCTGGAGTTCGTCCACCCCATGGACCAGCACCTGATGGAGGCACGGGGGCAGCAGTTCCGCGACACGGGAGTGCCGATGCCATCGCAGGCGCTGCGGATGGTGGGCCGCCGCGGCCACGTGACCCTTGTGGAGGTCACGACGACGAAAATCCGCTTCCAGGGTGAAGTCGCCGCCCGGGTGTTCATGCGGGACATCTCGGTCTGGAAGGAGTCGGAGGCGGCCCTCAAGAGCAGCCAGAGCGTTTTGCGCGGATTTTTCGATGGGGCCCCCTTCCAGATGGGGGTCACGGAATTCACCGAGGACGAGGACGTGATCCTGATCTCCGTCAACGCCGCGGCGGCAGCTTCCATGGGCCTCGGAGTGAAGGAGGCCGTGGGCATGCGGGTGAGCGACCTGGGCCTGCCTGGGCCCCATCGCGGCATATGGGTGGATCAATACCATCAGGCCCAGGACACCGGAGAGCCGGTTCATTTCGAGATGCCCATTTCCATGTCCGGGCGGGACCTTTGCTGGGCGGTCACGCTGGCCTGTACCGGGAAGAGCCCGAATGGGCGGCCCCGTTTCGCCTACCTGGTGGAGGACGTGACCGAGCGCCGCGAGCTGGCCCGGGCGCTGGAAGAACGGGAAGCGACGTTGCGGGCCTTCTATAACGGCGCTCCCATGCTCATGGGCGTCACCGAGGTGACTGCCGAAGGGGAATTGATCGCGGTCTCAGTCAACGAGGCAACGGCCCGCAGCTTTGGAACGACCGCGGCCCGGGCCATCGGCCTCTCGGCCAGCAAGGCTGGCATGGGGGAGGCTGAGCAGGCGGCCTGGCTGGCGCGCTACCGGGAGGCCGAAGCTGCCGAGCGGCCCATCCATTTTGTCCTGGGAGGCCAGGGGCGAGACCACCGTGACTGGCTCTCGGTGACTATCGCCCCCCTCGCCCGCCCTGAGGGGGAGAACCCCCGATTTTGTTTCATAGCGGAGGAGATCACCGAACGTGTCCGGGATCAGGAGGCGTTGCGTTCGAGTGAGAACCGCTTGGAGGAAGCTCAGCGGCTGGCCCATCTGGGCAGTTGGAGTTGGGACTTGTCCACCCAGGCATTGACCTGGTCCGATGAGCTCTGCCGCATCTACGGCGTCGAGCCGGGCGTCCACCAGCCCACCTGCGAGGATTTCATTTCGCGCCTGCATCCCGAGGACCGGAACCATGACCAGGATCTGGTGGCCCGGGCCATGTCGGAGCTGAAATCCTTCAGCCATGAGTCGCGGATCATCCGGCCGGACGGCGAGATCCGGATCATCTTCGACCAGGCGGAAGTGCTGGTGGATGGCCAGGGCCGGGCCACCGGCATGGCCGGAGCCTCCCAGGACATCACCGAGCGGAAGCGCGCCGAGCAGGCGCTGCGCCAGAGCGAGTTCGAACAGCGGCAACTGGCAGAGCGCCTGACCGCTGCCCAGGCCATCGGCCACGTCGGCAGCTGGGAGACCGATCTGGCCACCATGGAAGTGAGTTGGTCGCAGCAGACCCATCAGATATTCGGCACCGATCCAGCCACCTTCAAACCCGATCACGACGCCTTCCTGGCGCTGGTCCATCCCGAGGACCGGGACGCGGTGGATCTGGCCCTGCAGGATTCACTGAACCAGGATATAGACCGTTCGATCGTGCATCGGATTCTTGCCCGGGACGGCCGGATGAAGGTTGTAGAAGAGCGGTGGCACGCCTTCAAGGATGCCCAGGGGCGGCCGCTGCGCGCGGTCGGGACCTGTCAGGACATCAGCGAGCGTAAGCAGGCCGAACAGACCCAGGAGGCACTGCACCAAATTTCCGAGGCCGCCCATTCCACTGCGACGCTCCCGGACCTGTTCCATCGGATCCACGGAATCATCGGCGGGTTGCTGCCGGCCCGGAACTTCTTCGTGGCGCTGTATGACGAGTCGAAAGATGAATTGTCTTTCCCCTATTTCGTGGACGAACAGGATGCTCCGCCCGGGCCCCGCAAGCTCAGCGACGGCACCCTTACCGGCCAGGTGATCCGCTCCGGCACGGCGCTGCTCCTGACCCGGGAGACACGTGAGGAGGGCTCGCGCCAGCAGCTCCCGGTGGTAGGGTCAGATTCGTTGGATTGGCTTGGCGTGCCACTCAAATCCAGGTCGCGCATCATCGGCGCTGTAGTGCTGCAGAGCTACTCCGGAGAAGTCACCTACACAGGCCGGGACAAGATCCTGCTCGAATTCGTGTCCGACCAGGTGGCCGTCGCCATCGAGCGCAAGCAGGCGGAGAAGGAACTGCGGGAGCAGAACGATCTGTTCCAGATGGTCCAGCGGGCCACGAACGACGTGATCTGCGATTGGGATCTCCAGACCGACAAAGCCGAATGGAATGACCGGGTCTACGCCATGTTCGGCTACCCATCCGAGGAGATGGCCGAAGCCGGGGACCATTGGTGGTTTGACCGGATTCATCCGGAAGAACGCGAGCGAGTTGTGGGGGAGCTTCAGGAAGCCTTGGAGCGAGGGGAATCCATCTGGTCCGATGAGTACCGTTTCCTTCGTAAGGACGGTTCCTATGCCAAGGTGCTGGATCGCGGATACGTCGTCAGGGACGCGGAAGGAAAGGCTGTCCGCCTGATCAGCGCAATGTCCGACTTAACCCTCCGCACCCGCGTGGAGGAAGCCCAGGCGGCCAATCAGGCCAAGTCGGAATTCCTGGCCACCATGACCCACGAGCTGCGCACCCCCATGATCGGCATGCTGGGAATGGTGGAGATCCTCTCCCACTCCCAGCTCGATGAGGATCAACGGAACTCCTTGAGCACCATCCAATCCTCGGCCCGGTCGCTGCTGGGGATCATCGGGGACATCCTGGATTTCTCGAAGATCGAGGCGGGACGGCTGGAGTTGGAACCGCAGGTGGTGTCCCTCCGACTCATCCTCGAGGAGGAATTCGCCAGCTTCTCCGGGGCGGCCTCCAACAAAGGGCTCGTCATGGCCAGCGAAATCGACCAGCGGCTCGCCGGGGCCCATCTGGCGGATCCGGCGAGGTTCAGGGAAATCCTGAGCAACTTCTTCAGCAATGCCCTGAAGTTCACACATGAGGGTAGGATCGGCCTGCGGGTCGAAGTGCTGGACTCCGACGCGGTGAGCCAGACCCTGGCCATCCGGGTGTGGGACACGGGCATCGGCGTTTCAGCGGAAAACCAGAAGCGGCTCTTCCAACCCTTCGTGCAGGCGGAGTCCACCACCACCCGCCGCTTCGGCGGCACCGGGCTGGGGCTCTCCATCAGCCTGCGCCTCGCCCAGATGATGGGCGGCCGCATCACCATGGAGAGTCGGGAGGGGGAGGGCACCACCATGTCCTTTATCGCCGCCTTCCCCTTGGCGGACCCCGCGGAGCCTAGTCCTGCCGCCCAATTGGCGGTCTGGGATCTCGTGGAGCCCCCGGACCGGGAAACAGCCCTGGCTGCTGGCTGCCTGGTGCTGCTGGCGGAGGACCACCCCACCAACCGCGTCGTGTTGACCCGCCAACTGCAGCTGGCGGGCTACCAAGTGGATACCACCGAGGACGGGGTGGCTGCTCTGGCAGCCTGGAACGAGCATCACTACGGCCTGGTGCTGACCGATATCCACATGCCGCGCATGGACGGCTATCAATTGGCCTTGGAGATCCGCCGCGGGGAAGGACTTGGCGGCAGGACCCGCATCCCGATCCTGGCGCTCACCGCCAACGCGTTGCATGGTGAACTCGAACGCTGCCTGGCCGCGGGCATGGACGACTGCATCATCAAACCCATCAACATCCCGGGACTCCAAGCGAAGCTGCGCTACTGGCTGCCAGCGGCGTCCCGCTTGATCGCTCCGCGGCCTCCTGATCCCAGTTCAGTGCGGGCGGCGGTGGCCGAGCCATCCCCCGGCGGGCCGCCGGTGGACATGGATTATCTGGCGAACTTCACCCATGGGGATCCGGCCGGTGCCCTGGAGATTCTCCAGGACTATTGCCAGGTCACTTCCTTGGATGTGGTGGGGTTGCGGCTGGCCCTGGCCTGTGGCGACAAGAGGGAGCTGGTGCACCGGGCCCACCGCATCAAGGGCGCCAGCCTGATGGTGGGCGCCAAGGCCATGGCGGAGTTGGCCCAACGGTTCGAGCAGACCGCCCCGGCTGGCGAGATGCCAGAACTGACGGCTTTGCTCGCGGCCCTCGAAGCCGATTTCGCGGCGGTGGAGCGGTTCACCCGGGATCAGTTGGAGCCGCCGCCGTTGGCTTAGGAGCCGTTACACAATCACCTGTGCTTTTCTGGGAATTTTGTTGCGGCCCCTTGCTGCGGGACCGCCACCCGATGGACCGGGTTATTGTTCCCCAACGGCTTAGGGCGGAGGGGGTGCTTCGCGTCACCAGGCCTGCGGTCCATTTCCGCCCGATGCCTGGGGGGCTCGCGGAGTACCCTTAGCCCACGGGAGAATGCCCATGGGAATCGGTCCAGGATCGTCCGCACCCGGTTGGGCCTTTGGAGGGTTGGTCCTGGACGGGTACGGATCTCCCATGAGTTGTGCATGAACTCAGCTCCCGCCGGCCGACCCTCCCGGGACGTCTGGGCGCTGCTGTGCTTTGGCCTGGCAGGGGGACTCGCTACCACCGTGTTGCTGTCGTGGCCGCTGGGGCAATGGCGCTGGGTCACTTTTGGGCGGGGCTACCTCCCCATGGCGCCCCTCACGGCCCTGCTCATGTTGCTGCTGGCCCTCGCGGCTGCCCTTCGCCAGCGATGGCCCGAGTCCGGGAAACTGGCCCGCATCCTCTCCTTGGCTGTGGGCGCAACGGGCGTGGTCGTAGCTCTGCTCGTGCTGTTCGCCTCCCGTTTCCATGTTGATGCGGGCACCGCCCGGCTTGAACAATGGTTGGCCCCGACCACTGAACGCATCGCGGGTCTTCCCGTGGGCCGCATGTCGCCAGGGTCGGCAATGGCGCTCCTGCTGCTCTGCCTCGGACTCCTGTTCCGCCCAGCCCCGCCGGGCCGCTCCCGGTTCCGGCCCCAGGCCTCGGCGTTACTGGCCTTGGCCGCGCTGTTCCTGGGGCTGACGGTGCTGTTCGGCTACCTGCTGGCCCACCCGTTCAATGACGACGGAACCACCAGCCCAATGTCCGCTCCGGCGGCCCTGGTCACAGTCCTGATGGGCCTTGGCTTGCTACTGAGCCGCAGGGCGGACGCTTGGCCCTTCAGCTTGGTGCGCACCTCTCGTGCCCTCTGGGAACCGGCGCCCCGGGAACCTGCGCGGAAGGTGATTGGAGGTTTCCTCGCGCTGGCTTTGGTGCTCAGCTCCGCCATCGCTGCGGTGGGCTTCCTCGATTTCAAACAGCGGAAGGAGGCGTCGCTCCGCATCGCCCGGGATGAACTCATAACCATCACGGGCCTGAAAGCGGGTGAAGTTTCCGATTGGTACCGGGAGCGGTTGAGCGACGCCCAGACCATTCTCAGTACTCCGGTGCTGCCTAGGTCCGCCGAACAATTTCTGGCCCAGGAGACCGGAAATCCCGGTCGGGAGACCCTGCAGAAGTGGATGCAGAGCTTCCAGCAACAGCACGGCTTCGCATCAGTCAGCCTGTGGGATGCCAAGGGAGTGCCCCGCCTGTCGGAGCCGCCGACGATTGCTTTTCCGGAAGCCACGCTGGTGGAGGAAGTTCGGAGGGCCGCCCGGTCCAGTACGGTGGTGCCTTTGGACCTATGGACGGAGCCGGCGGATGCCAAAGTCTCCATGGGGATGTTGGTGCCCTTGGGTATCTCCGCAGGGGCCCGCCCGCCCGCCCAAGGAGTGCTTCTGCTGCGAATCGATCCTGCGGACCATCTCTTCCCATTGGTGCGAAGGTGGCCGACGCGAAGCGCCTCCGCCGAATCCATCCTGCTGCGGCAGGACGGGGACGACCTGGTCTACCTCAGTCCGACCCTCCACGAGCCGCATTCTCCGATGAGCCTGCGCTTCTCCATCCAGAGCCATCCCGGCCTCTCTGCGGTCAAGGGAATCCTGGGCCGGTTGGATGCGGTCGAGGGCCTCGACTATCACGGGAATCACGTGTTGGCAGCGGTCCAGAAGGTGGAAGGCACGCCCTGGATCCTGTTGGCGAAGGTGGACATGAACGAGATCGAAGCCCCGCTGCGGCGGGAGAGGATGTTGCTGTCGGTGCTGTCCGCGGCGCTCATCTTCGGCCTCTTGCTGGGCCTCGGCCTGCTCATCCATCGGGAGCACCTGCAAGGCGCCAGGCGGGACCTGGACCTGGAGCGGCAGCGCCAGGACCAGGACCGCATGTTCAGGATCCTGTTCTCCCAGGCTGCCATCGGGGTGGCCCAGGCGGACGTGGCCACGGGGCGGTTCCTGGCGGTCAATCCCCGCTATTGCGAATACCTGGGCTACACCGAGGCGGAGCTGCTGGGCATGACCTCCTCCGCGATCACCCACCCCGAGGATGTGGACAACCAGCGCGCGCTCATGCAGCGCCTGGTGGCCGGCGAGATCCCCGAGTTCACCCTGGAGAAGCGGTATTTGCGGAAGGATGGGCGCCCGCTCTGGGGCCTGCTCACTATTTCGCCCCTGTGGCTCCCCGGCGAAGCTCCCAGCCGCTGCGTGGGAGTTTTCCAGGACATCACCGAGCGCAAGGAGCAGGGCCGGCGGATCGCCCAGCTGACCCGCCTGTATGCGACTCTCAGCCAAGTCAACCAGGCCATCGTCCACGCCAGCAAGGCTGAAGCTCTGTTCCCGGAGGTCTGCCGGGTGTTGGTGGAAGATGGCGATTTCGCCATGGCCTGGATCGCAACCCTGGATCCCGCCACCCTCGACATCCGGCCCGTGTCCAGCTTTGGCGATCACCAGGGCTACCTGGACCGGATCCGCATCACGGCCGAGGACCGGCCCGAGGGGCGGGGGCCGGTGGGCAGCGCCTTCCGGGAAGGCCGTAGCTGCGTCGTCAACGATTTCCAGGGTGATCCCCACACGCTTTCCTGGCGGGAGGAGGCCGCCCTCAGCGGCTGGCAGGCGGTCATCGGGGTTCCCATCCGCGTCGCCGGCAAGGTGGGCTTCGTGCTGGCAGTCTATGCGGCTGAACGGGACTATTTCGGGGCCCAGGAAGTGGCCCTGGTCGAGGAGGC
>JANXPB010000049.1 GCA_025357545.1 Holophagaceae bacterium | reverse complement strand
ATCGGAGAGATTCATACCCACAAAGATAGGTCGAAGCGTTCATGGATCAAGATCTTATTCTGTCTACATGATGCAACCCGAAATGAACCCAAACCCAGACCACGCCTGCATCCATTCTCGAAATCCATATGGAACTTCAGTTCGGAGACCTCCTTGGTGAACTCAAATGCACGCTCTGACCTCTCGTTCATCCTGAGCGCAGCTACTAATTGATACCCGATGACACCAGGTTTTCTCCACGCCCCTCCGCACTCCGCTACCCTCCGCGTAGTGCTTTTTTTCGAACGCGGACGATTCTCACTCCCCTTTGATCAGCCGCCCCCGCAACTCCTCCGACAACTTCTTCTTGCTCTTGTCCCGCTCCAGCATGGCCTTGTAGGCCTTGTTGGTGAGCAGGTCCTTGGGGGTGACACCGCGGTAGCGGGCTTCGCTTAAGGTCTCGCCAAAGCCTTCCAGGTTGCCCTGGTTGCGGAGGGCCACCAGCTTGAGGGCGTAGGCGTCGGGGTCCATGGGCACGTCCTTGGGGGTGGCGTCGATGACACCCTGGATGAGGGCGAGGGCCTCCTTGGGCTTGGTGTCCACCAAGCGTTCGGCCTCGTCCAGCACCACGTCGTTGAGGTGCACGTTGGCGGCGGTGGGGGTCTGGATGGCGGGCGGGGCGGCGGGCTTGCGCAGCCACGCGAATAGGAGGGCCGACCCGATGGCCACGGCGGCCAGGCCCAGCAGCCACGGCCATTTTCGGCCCGAGTGGGATTCCATCTGCACCCGCTCGGTGGTGCCGGGCTGGGGCCGGTCCAGCACCTCCGTGGCATCGCCGGTGCTGGACCAGAGTGGATCCTTGGCGGAGCGCAGGGCCTTGGCCAGATCCCCCGTCAGGGCAAAGCGCTCCCCGGGTTCCTTGCAGAGGGCCCGCATCACCAAGGTGCGCACCGCGGGGCTCACACCCTTGAGGTGGGCGGCGTCCAGGGGCCGGGGCGTGTCGTGGATGATGCCGTAGACTACGGCGCCGGTGGTCTCGCCGCGGAAAGGCTTTTCTCCCGACAGCGCCTCGTAGAGCAGCACCCCCGCGGAGAACTGGTCGGACTGGGCGCTGGCCTTGCCCGTGCGCAAATATTCCGGCGCCATGTAGGCCAGGGTGCCCACGATCTGGCCGGTCTGGGTAAGGTCCGAATGGGCGGTCCTGGCCACGCCGAAATCCATGACCTTGGCCCGCAGGCCCTCGTCGTCCCGCACCACCATGATGTTCGAAGGCTTGATGTCGCGGTGCACGATGCCCTGCTTATGGGCGTGATGCAGGCCCTCGCAGACCTGGGCGATGACCTCCAGGATTTCCGGCGTGCTCAGCTCCTCGCCCTGCAGCATCGCGCCCAGGTCTTCGCCGGGCACGTACTCCATGACCAGGTAGAACACGTCGCTGTCCTCGCCGTATTCGAAGACCGTCGCCACGTTGGGATGCTGCAGCAGGCCCGCGGCCTGGGCCTCCCGCGCGAAGCGCTCCCGCACATCGTCGAGGGGCACCAGGGAAGGCAGGATAGTCTTGATGGCCACCTCGCGGCCGATGCTGGGATCCCGCGCCAGGAACACCTCGCCCATGGCGCCATGGCCCAAGGGGCGGAGGAGCTCGAACTTGCCGATGGTACGGTCCATAGGCTCCATCTAAACAGAGCGGCTAGCCGGTCCCTAGCGGCAAAGGAAGCGCCACAAAATTTCTGTGGTACCAAGCCCTGGGCGGCTGCCGGGTAGCTTCACCTGCTGCGCCGCGCAGAAGCCGATGGGCCGAGCGGTGAGGAGGTGCCGCCTGGGAACGGGCCTCCAACACCGAAAAGCAATTGGCCACAAAGAGTGCAACGGACGCAGAGAAATGCTTTAGCTTGTCGACCTTGCGTCCTTTGTGGCCGATTGAAATTTGTGGCCTTGGAGACTATTGGTCAACCCAGTGTCTTCCACAGCCACGCGAAGCTCAGCGCGTTCAGCAGGCTGTGGCCCAGGGCCACCACGCCGAGGCCGCCGCAGCGGCGAGCCACCTTCACCCCCAGCCAACCGCCCAGGGCGGTGTAGGCGAAGGCCGGCAGCATGGACGCGGGGCCGAAGACCAGGCCATTGCCCACGAAGTGGTGGAGTCCGAAGGCCAGGCCGTGGCGGGGGTCGCTCCAGCCCGGGTGGTCCCGTACCACCACGTGGCGCCAGTAAACCTCTTCGCAGGCGCTGTTCACGGTGAGCGTGTAGAGCACGTAGCTGGGGAAACCGCCGGGCCAGTGGGCCAGGAAACCCTGGGCTCCAGCCATGGGCAACGCGCCGTGGGTGGAGCTGGCCAGCACCACCGGTAGGAGCAGCGCCCCCCCCACCAAGCCACCCACCGCCAGCAGTGGGACCCGGCCCCACCGCGGGAGCGGGTGCGGGCTCGCGCCCAGGAGACAGAGCCCGTGGTAGCCCACCAGGGTGATGACCGGAGAGTTCGGCAGCGCCGCGAGGGTGAGCCCGATCCACAGGGCGGGGAACCAGAACGGAATGCGCATGAAGCTAGGGCCCCGGGGTCACACGGAAGTTACAGGCGCCCCCAGGCTGGGTCGCCCAGGCCCACGCCGCCAGGAATACTTCTGCGATTCGCGCGGCTCAGACCCAGTGGCATTGTCGCGGCCGAAAAAAGCGTGGCGCCGCCTGGCTTCCTTCCCCTAGCACCGCGCGCAGAAGTGGGGCGGCGCGGGCAGCTCGGCGAGTTTCTGGAGGGCCAGCCGCCAGCCTTCCACGGGGCCCCGGAAGGCCGCGTAACTGGGCGTGAGCTGGGCCAGGGCATGCAGGTTCGAGGGGTCGCCGGGCAGCGGCAGCAGCGGGATGGTCTGGCCCAAGGCTGCGCGCAGGCTGGCCCTCAGTAGCTCTCCGAGGGGCGTCGCCGTGGGCAGTTCCAGGGGCCGCACCCGCAGCTCGGCCTTCGCGGGCGGCGGCACGCCGGGCCAAAGGTCCGTCTCGAAGCCGCCCGCCACGGGCACCCAGGGCCCACGCCGGAAAGCCCTCCGCCGGGCCTCCTTGTCCCAGTCGGGGAGAAAGGCTTTCAGCTCCTCCTTTTCCAGCGGCGCGAGGGGCGCCTTGTCCAGTTTTTCGGGCGAGGTCATGAAGAGGCGCCCGGGCAGGCGCTTGGCGACCATGGGCCGGCCCTCCAGCCAGGGCAGGCTGGCGTCCAGGGCGGCCAGGAGGGAACCGAGGCGGCGGCGGTGGACCCGCAGCGCCGTGCCCAGCTCCGCACCCGGGGCCGGGAGCAGCGCGCACAGGTTCAGCTCCGCCCCACCGCCCTCCCAGGCTTCCAGGACTGCCAACACCTGGGGTGTGCGGGTGCCCAGCACCAGCAGCGTGGGCAGACCGTGGCGGCGCAGGCGCTCTACCAGCACCAAGGCCCCGCCCTCCCCCGACAGCACCGTGCCGCCCAGGTCCGCGGCGAGGTGCAGGGCGGCCAGGTCCATGGTTTCATCATCGGGCAGTTGGGGCGGCCGGGACAAAAAGTTCGGGGACATGGGCGTTGGGCGATGGGCCGTGGGCTGTGGGTGATAGAGGATCGTGGGCGCACCTCACTCCCATTTCCTGAAGGGAAATTGCCGCCAAACGCCTTATCCTGGGCCATGGCAGAAACCCCACCTCGATGTTTCCTCCTCGCCCGCCAGGGGCGTGATGACGAGGGGGGCACCATCGAGGACCATCTGCAGGAGCTGACGGAACTGGCGCGGGCCGGCGGCCTGGAGCCCGTGGGTCAGGAGCGGCTCAAGCGTGCCACCCCCGAGGCCCGGAGCTTCTACGGCAAGGGGCAGCTGGAGGCCGCCTCGGCGGAGGCCAAGCGTTTGGGGGCGACGCTGCTCATCTGCGATGACGAGCTGAGCGGCAGCCAGGTGCGCAACATCGAGAAGGCCACGGGCCTTACCTGCATGGACCGCACGGGGCTCATCCTGAGCATTTTCGAGCAGCGGGCCCAGACCCGCGAAGCCCGGGCCCAGGTGGAACTGGCCCGCTACGAATACGAGCTGCCGCGGCTGAAGGGCGCCTGGACCCACCTCGAACGGCAGGGCGGCGGCGTGGGCACCCGCGGGGGCGCGGGGGAGACCCAGATCGAAGTGGACCGCCGCATGACCCGCCTGCGCATCTCGCAGCTGAAGAAGGAACTCCAGCACCTGGAGCGCGTGCGCGAAACCCAGCGCCAGGGCCGCGTGCTGGG
>JANXPB010000033.1 GCA_025357545.1 Holophagaceae bacterium | reverse complement strand
CCTATCCACGCGAAGGTCCGTTCCACCACCCAGCGGCGAGGAAGCACCTGGAATCCGATTGGGACGACCGGAGGCTCAACTCCTGGCGGCACCCATCCTGGGCAATCATCACGACGGCTGGGCCATGGTCGGTGTCGCCTGAGGCCGCGCCATCCAGGGTTTGGGTCCGCGCGATGAAGGCCTCCCATAGCTTGAGTGAACCGCGGCCATCCTCGCAAGCCGCCCAATATCATGTGCATGCAGCTTCATGTGTCAAAACGACAGATGGATAAGTCAATACGACAGTTCGTTTGGCCCCGGACAACATGTGGACAATTCGGGCATATACGAAAAATTTCGTTGAACAATACGATAAACTTCGTACATATTGTTTCGTAGGTCATCCAGGAGCCCCCATGTCCCCAGCGAGCGATGCGAATGCGAAGGTCGGCAAGCCAGCTCTTTTAGGGGCCGCGCTGGCGAAGGCCACGGCTTTGAAGCCCACGGACGGCGAGCTGGCGATCCTGGCGGTGCTGTGGCAGCTGGGGCCGTCCACCGTGCGGCAGGTCTTTGATGTGCTGAACGGCGAGCGGGACATGGGCTACACCACGGTGCTGAAGATGCTCCAGATCATGACGGAAAAGGGCCTGGTGACCCGGGACGAGTCTGAGCGCACTCATGTCTACACCTCCCGGTTCTCGGAATCCCACACCCAGTCGCACCTGGTGGCGGACCTGGCGGACCGGGCCTTCGGGGGCTCGGCTCTGAAGCTGGTGATGTCGGCCCTGGCCTCCAAGCGGGCCAGCCGCAAGGAACTGGCGGAGATCCGCCGTCTGCTCGATGAAGCCGGAGGTGGGAAATGAGCGGCCTGCTGCAGAACCCCCTGGCCCAGGCCCTGGCCTGGACCCTGCTGCACTTCCTGTGGGAGGGCGCGGTGCTGGGCCTGGCGGCCTGGGCGGGCCTCTGGTTGTTGCGGCACCGCAGCGCCAATGCCCGCTACCTCTTGGCCTGCCTTGCCCTGGGGCTGATGCTCGCCGCGGCGGTCCTCACGTTTGTCTTGCTGCGTCCCCTGTTCCACTCGGCTGAGGGTGGCCTGGCCGGGGCGGCCAGTTCCGCCCGCGCGCTCGATCCCGTGGCGGCGCGCGCGGCCCTGGCCCAAACTCCCTGGGCCTTTCGAACCGCCGCGGTCTGTGCGCCGGTGCTGCCCTGGGCCCTGGGCCTGTGGAGCCTCGGAGTGGCCGGCCTGACCTTCCGCCTTGTGGGGGCCTGGCTCTGGCTCCAGCGCCTGCGGTACAGCGGTGTCCAACCGGCGGGGGCGGAATTCCAGGCGCGGCTGAACACGTTGATCCGGCGCCTGCGTGTGGACCGCGCTGTGCGCTTGTTGCGGTCCGCAGCGGTGGAAGCGCCCGTGGTGATCGGGTGGCTCCGGCCCGTCATCCTGGTGCCTGTCGCGGCTTTCACGGGCCTTACGCCCGAGGCCCTGGACGCGGTGCTGGCCCATGAACTGGCCCACATCCGCCGGCACGACTACCTGGTGAACCTGCTCCAGTCCGCGGTGGAAATCCTGTTCTTCTACCACCCCGCCGTCTGGTGGGTCTCGGCGCAGATCCGCAATGAACGGGAGAACGCCTGCGACGATGTGGCCGTTGCCAGCTGCGGCGACGCCCTGCTGTACGCCCGCTCCCTCACCCGCCTGGAAGAATTGCGCTCGGAGGCCCAAGCCGCCGTACCCGAACTCGCCCTGGCTTCCAATGGAGGTTCCCTCATGAACCGCATCCGCCGCATCCTGCTGCCGCCCCTGCCCCCTTCCAACACCGCCCGGGCGGGGCTCATCGCGGCCTTGGCCTTTAGCCTGGCAGGGGCCGCCACCACCTACCGCATCACCCAGGCGCCCACGCCCAAAGCCGACGAGTCCAAGGCCCGCGAGCGGACCCGTGTGGTGCTGCACGGCGAGCACAACCTCAACGTCAACATGGACGGCGATGTGAAGCTCGAGCCCGGCGCCAAAGAGATGGTGAAGCTGGGCCCCGGCGGGAGCCTGGAACTGAAGGGCCACGACGGCGGGAAGGTGAAGAAATTTACCGCCCGGAAGGACGCCAAGGGCGAAACCCGCGAGTGGAGCGTGGATGGCAAGGCCACGCCCATGACCCCTCAAGATGAAGCGTGGCTGCGGGACCAGCTCAAGTACCTGCACGACATGAAGCGGCGGACCCCGCCTCCGGGCGCCCCTGGAACCCACGGCAAAAAGATCGTGATCGAGCGGGACGGCGATACCGAGACCCTGGACATGGAAGGCTTCGAGGGCCTTGAGGACCTGCCCACCCTGCAAGGGGACTCGACCGAACACCGCCGGGAAGTGCGGAAGATTGTCATCGATGCCAAGCGCCTGGCCAAGGAAGCCCAAGGCCAAGCCTGGGAAGCCCTAGGCCAGGCCCACGAGGCAGAGGTCCAGGCGCGGGAAGCCGCCAAGCGCGCCAAGGACATCCAGATCATCGTAAAGAAGCATCGGAGAGAGGGTGAAGCCGAGCACCAGATCGACATCGACATGGACCGCCTGGGCGAGGAGATGGGCCGGCTGGGAGAGCGGATGGGCGAGAAATTCCGGGTCTCCATCGATGGCGACGAGCTGCCGCCCCTGCGGGAAGGCGGGACTCCTCGGGCTGAAGGCGCGCCCCGCATGCGCACCCTGCGATTGCGCGGGAAAGAGGGCGAAGGCCTGCGGCGGACCGAGATCGAGGTTCTGCAGCGGGAGATCGAGCGCCTGAAGAACCGTTTGGACCGCCTCCAGAAGCTCGAAGCCACGCCGGGCATGGCACCGCTGCCGCCCATGCCCCCGGCGCCTCCCATGATGCCCACGCCCCCGGCACCACCCGCCCCGCCCGAAGCCCCAGCCGCTCATGGCGTTCCGCCGCCCCCACCGCCACCTCCCCCCGGTGGCCAACTCTGAAATATTCGACAGGCCAAACCGCAAAGGGCCCGGCCAGATGCCGGGCCCTTTGCATAAGCCAGCTCTTGCTCATATCACGTTGCATTCAATAAAATAGAACCACCAGGACACCAAGGGCACCAAGTTTCACTTTGTCTCGTGTATCGGCGCAGCCGATGCCGAGAAGGACCACTACACGGGCCAGCTTCACGGACCAATCAGGCGCGCCCCACGAAGCAGGCTTGGGCAAGAAGCACAGGTGGTGGAGCTGGGAGCTTTGCTTGGTGGCTTCACGTCTTCTCGGTATCGGCTGCGCCGATACGCGGGACCAACGAACATCTGGTGGTGAATCTTTTTCTTTTGAAGACAAATCGGCATCAATGGTTGGGATAGGCTTCTCCTGACCGGAGCCGCCATGCAGGATCTGATTCTCGCCCTGGATCAGGGCACCACCGGCACCACCGCGCTGGCACTGGATCGCGGGCTGCGCGTCCAGGGCCGTGCCACGGTGCCATTCCCGCAACACTTCCCCGCACCGGGCTGGGTGGAGCATGAACCCGCCGAGCTCTGGGCCTCGGTGCTCCAAGCCATCACCAGGGCACTGGGGGAGCTTGATCCGGCTCGCATCGCGGGCATCGGTATCACAAACCAGCGGGAAACCACCTTCGTTTGGGACGCTGAGACGGGCGCCAGTTTGGGCCGCGCCATCGTGTGGCAGGACCGCCGCACCACCGAGGCCTGTACGGCCCTGAAGGCCCACGCACCCCGCATCCGCTACCTCACGGGCCTGCCGCTGGATCCCTATTTCTCCGCCACGAAACTGGCGTGGTTGAAGGCCCGCATGAAGGCGGAGTGGCCGGATCGCAAACTTGCCTTCGGCACGGCGGACAGCTTTGTGATCCACCGCCTCAGCGGCGAGCACCGGACGGACCCCAGCAACGCCAGCCGCACGATGCTGTACGACCTCCATCGCGGCGAGTGGAGCGGTGAGCTCATCGATCTCTTCGGGGTGGGAGGCATCCAACTGCCCCGGGTGGTGCCCAACGCGGGGGTGTGCGCCCGCACCAAGGGCCTGGCTATTCTGCCGGATGGCATTCCCATCGCGGGTAGCGCGGGCGACCAGCAGGCGGCTCTTTTCGGCCAAGGCTGTTTCGAGGCGGGGCAGGCGAAGCTCACCTTCGGCACCGGTAGCTTCTTGTTAATGAACAGTGGCTCCAGGCTCGTGCCGAGTTCCCAAGGCCTGATCACCACCATCGCCTGGGATGTAGGCCAGGGGCCTGTCTACGCGCTGGAAGGCGGCAGCTTTGTCGCCGGGGCCCTGGTGCAATGGCTGCGGGATGGGCTTGGAATCATCAGCACCTCGGCCGAGGTGGAAGCCCTGGCGGCCAGCGTGCCCGACTGCGGCGGCGTCACCGTGGTTCCCGCCCTCGCGGGGCTGGGGGCGCCCCATTGGCGGCCGGAAGCGCGCGGCCTCATCGCGGGCCTCACCCGTGGCAGCACGCAAGCCCACATCGCCCGGGCTGCCCTGGAGGGTATCGCCCACAGCCAGTGCGACATCCTGGAGGCCATGGCCGCCGAATTGGGGGCCCCCTTGAGGGACCTCCGGGTGGATGGCGGCGCCTCGGCCAACAATTTGCTGCTGCAGCTCCAGGCGGATCTGTCGGGCCTCACCCTGCGCCGGCCCGCTCTGCTGGAAGCC
>JANXPB010000027.1 GCA_025357545.1 Holophagaceae bacterium | reverse complement strand
AATTTCTTCGCCGGGAAATTCTCCTCGGCCCCCGCCAGGTCGAAGCCCACCACGCCCTTGTTCTTGAAGGCCACGGTGATGTCCGCCAGCTTGTTGCTCATCTCGGGGCTGATGTGGCGGATGCCGCAGATGATGACTCCGTAGCGGATCCCGAACTTTTTCTGGCCGGCCTTCAGCCCCTCGATCACGGCTTGCACGATGGTGTGGAGGGTCAGCCCTTTTTGTTGGTGGAGGATGGGGCTGTAGCGCACTTCGATGTACCTTACGTTCTCCTTCGCGGCGTCCTCGGCCAGTTCGAAGGCCGTGCGCACCAGCGATTCATAGGTCTGCATCACCGAAAGGGTGACGTCGAAGGCCTTGAGGTATTCCACGAGGGATTTGCAGTCGTCGCCGACTTCCACGAAGGGGCGCAGCTTGTCAGCGTCCTCCGCGGGCAGCTTCACCTTTTGTTCTGCCGCCAGTTCCAGGATGGTGGAGATCCGCAGGCTGCCGTCGAGGTGCACGTGCAGGTCTGTTTTGGGAAGGCGGTGGATGTCTTGATACGTAAGCTTTGGCATGGTCCAGGCTAGCGCCCTGACCTTCGTAATACAAATTGGAGCCGGGAGTGCCGCCGCCGTCAGCGGCTTAGCTGGTAAAGCAAGGATTCCAGCTCTAACGAGGGTCTTCCAGGATGCACAAGGCCTTTGGGTGGTGGCAGGATGCCACAGCCGCGCGGGGCATTTAGGGGAGGAACGCCAAGGCCGCGCCGCTGAAAAGGTGCTTGGCGCGCCTCACAGATCGGGAGCCGTTCCAGAATCGAAACCAAGAAATGACGGGTGTCCGCACGGTGTGGCTGCCGGATTTATTAATCGCCTAGCTAGTTGGCCTGTGCCTTGCTTAGGAGTCTTCAAACTCCCCTTCATCCCACCCTTTTATGGAGACTCCAATGAACAAAGCCCTTCCCCTTGCCGCGGGCCTTTTCCTAACGGGCCTTGGCTGCAAAAGCCCTCAGCTTGCCACCATCAAGAAAACGAACACACCCATCCAAGTGGCGATGAGCCTGCCTGCCACCGTCCCCGACCGCGCTCGGGTGGAACAGTTGTACAAGGACGCTCTGAGTCAACAGCTCGGCAGTCAGATGCGCTTGGCCGTGGCTGGCAGTGAGGATATGGCGAAAGGGCCTGTCCTCTGCGTCACAGTCTCCTACGTCGATGCCACAGCCCAAGAAACGGGAAGCGCGGCCGTCCAGGGTGATGCACTTGGCACCGCTTACTCGGCCGGACAGGGCAAGCCTGTGGGCACCGCTCTGGGCAATGGGCTGGCCACCGGAACGGTATTCGGGCTCATCACCTACGCGGGTGCGTCCATCCGCGAAAAAGGGTTGGAGCACAGATTGGGCTACACGCCCCGCCACGCGGTCTGCAAGGTCGAATGGGTGGAAGCGGCCGGAAGTCCCCCCAAGCTGTTGACCACCACCAATGCGTGGGAAGTCACGAAAGCCATGCGGCCCATGCCCGCCGGCGAAACGGCCACTGCCGAATCCATCATGCAGGAAGAAGCGAGGGCGCTCGGCCAAGTTCTGAGCGCCAAGTTCAAATAAAACAACCCGCCGGATGAGCTGGCCCGACCTCGCGGTCCGGGCCAGCCCGGTTCGCCCGCCGAACCTGGCTTGGATTGCCAGAATCAGGCGTGCAGCTGGCTCACGCGGGTGGCCAGCTCAAGGCCATCCACTCCCTTGGCCTGGCACAATTTACAAAGGCCAAAGATTTGCAGGCTATGGTGCAGAGGCTTGAACTCGAATTCCTCGCAGATGGCCTCCTGCATGGCCTCCAGGTCCGGCCGGTAGAATTCGATGATGCGGTTGCAGTTCATGCAGATCAGGTGGTCGTGGTGCTCATCGCCGTGCACCGCTTCGTAGTGGGCGTGCTGGTCGCCCAGGCTCTGCTTCCGCACCAGACCGCATTGCACGAGCAGATCCAGGGTCCGGTAGACCGTGGCCCGGGAGATCTCCTGGCCCTTCTGCCGCAGCGCCAGATGCAGGCTGTCGGCGTCGAAGTGGTGTTTGGAAGCGAAGACTGCGTCCAAAAGGGCCCGGCGCTCCCCCGTATATTTGAGCTGGCGGGTGCGCAGGAAGCTCTCGAACCGGGCCTGCTCCTCCGGGTGGGCCTGCTTGCGGGGGGCCAGCCTATGGGGGGAGGGTGCTCGGACCATGGGTACTCCTACCTGGCAGTTTAATGGATCCAGAGAAACCTGCTTGACCTGATTAGCGTCGAACATAAACTGGAATTTCACCCCAAACTGGAGTTCCCCATGGCAATGGTCTTGATCCATACCCCTGCCCTTTCCCGTGCACAGAAACTGCGCATCGGCGACCGGGTGCTGGAGGCCCTCCATCAGGAAGGCATGCCCGCCAGCACGGTGGTGGTGCTATTCAAGCCCGAAGACGCTGACATCTACCTGGAAGGCGGACTGCTCTATGAAGCCGGCGCGAGCCGCCCCGTGGCCCAACCCGCCAGCCCCGCCGCGGGTTTCATCCCCGGCCCGCCCGCCGCGGTTGTGGATTTCAAGACCAAGGCCCGCCGCAACCGCGGAGAGTTGGATGAATTGAAATCCAAGCTGGTGGCCCTGCTCCAGGATCGCGGCGCTCTTTCCAGCTTCGAGGCCCAGGACGCCTTGCAGCTGTCGGACTGCGATTGGGCTCCGGCCACCCTGCGCCGCTTCTTCGCAGACCTCGAGGAGGAAGGCGCCATCCTCAAGCAGGGCCAGAAGCGGGGCACCCGCTATGTCTGGAAAGGCGTAGCCAACCTACCCCATCCTCCGGCGGCGGTGAAACTGGTTAAAAAGGATGGAGAGACCTAAGCCTAAGGGTCGAGGTTGGCGAGTTGGGGGGTTGGTTTTTACCCTCAATCCTCCTTCCCGAAGTCAAATAAAAACGCGGCCTTGGCCGCGTTTTTATTGTCCACCAGGGGTCCGCGAAATCGCATCACACCTCACACCCTCATACCTCGTGCCTATCGAAGCGCCTTCTCGACGTCCTCCGCCTTTCTCGGCAGCCGGCCGCTGAGATTCCGTGGGCCATCCTTCGTCACCAGAATGTCGTCCTCAATGCGGACTCCGAGGCCCTGCCATTTCGGGTCCACGCCTTCGGCGCCCTTGGGAATGTAGATGCCCGGCTCCACCGTGAGCACCATGCCGGATTCCAGCGGCCGGCGGCCACCGGCGCGGTAGATGGGGTCCCGGGCGCCATAGTCCCCGGCGTCATGGACATCCATACCCAGCCAATGGCCGGTGCCATGGATGAAGAAGCGCTTCCAGTCGCCCCGCTGGTAGGCCTCGTCCTTGCCGCCCTTCAAGATTCCCAGGTCCACGAGCCCATCGCTGACAACGCGTGACGTCGCGTAGTGGGCGGCGATGTGGGGATTGCCCACCGTGCAGGCCGCGATGCCGGCTTCCTGGGCCCGGTACACCAGGTCGTAGATGGCCCGCTGTTCCTTCGAGAATTTTCCGTTGGCGGGCCAGGTGCGGGTGATGTCCGCGCAGTAGTAGCCCACTTCGGCCCCCGCGTCCATGAGCTGCAATTCGCCCGGGGTCAGCGCCGCGTCGTTGAAGGGATAGTGCAGGATGCAGCTGTTGTTGCCGGCCCCCGCGATGGTGTCGTAGCCCAGGAAGCGGGCGCCCAGGCCACGCACGGCGCCCTCGAAGGCCCCGGCCACCTGGCCTTCATTGGCGGATTTTTTGGACGCGCGCATGGCCGCGAAGTGGCCTTCGATGCTCACGTCCACCGCCCGCTGGATCATGTCGATTTCCACCGGCTGTTTGATGGCCCGCATTTCCGCCACCAGATGCCGCCCGTCCACCAAGGTTGCCCTGAATCGGCTGTGGTTGTTGTCGGTGCCCAAGGGCAGCACCGCGTCCAGCACCTTGGTCCGGAATTCCCCGTCCAGGTTGCAGACCAGCACCACCCGCTGGGCCTTTTTCAAAGCTTCACTGAGCGTCTCGTCGGCCTTCGGGAAATCGAAAGCGTGGTCGGCCCCGGCTTTCAGTGCGCCCTCGACGCCCAGGCGGGGGCCATTCCAGGCTTCCCGCTTGAGGTCCCGGGGCCGCACCAGCAAGGTATAGGGTTTGTCGGCATCGGCATCGAGCAGTGCCACGGCGCCGGGTTCCTCGATGCCCGTGAGGTAGTAGAAATCCGAATCCTGACGGTAGGCCTGCTCGCCATCGCCATTGCGTGGCTGCTCGGGCATGGACTTGAGCACGGCCACTGTGCCTGGGCCCATGGCTCTCAGATGCAACTGCAGGCGCGCCCGGTTGCCCGCGAAGAAGGTGCCGGGCAGCCGCACCCCGTGGACGCCGGTCGCAGGTGGTTGGCCTGGCACCTGGGCTGCCACCTGGACTGCTGCCAAGGTAAGCATTGCGGCGCACCCCGACCACGCTTTTCTGCCTCGCAACATGAGGACCTCCCGCTTCCAATCTACACTTCCGGCATGGACTGGTTCGTCTACGACTTCGATCACCCGGCCTATTTCGACCACTACCGGGACAAGGAGGCCGATGCGGCCGTCGAGGGCCCGGCCCTGGCGGCCCTGTTGGGCCTGCCCGGTGGTGCCACAGTTCTGGACCTGCCCTGCGGCTGGGGACGGCTGCGCCCGGCCCTGGAGGCGAGAGGCTATAAGGTGGTCGGCGGTGACCTCAGCCCCTTGAACCTCGCGCGCCATGCCACCGGACATCCTTGGAAGATCCTGCGCCTGGACCTGCGGGCCCTGCCTTTCAGGTCGGCCTCGGCCGATGGTGTGTTCTGCGCATTCACGTCCTGGGGCTACTTCGCCACCGAAGCCGAGAATTTGCGGCAGCTGCAGGAATTCGCCCGGGTGTTAAAACCCGGCGGCACCCTGTTGCTGGACCTCTGCGGCCGCGAAGCCCTGAAACGCGGCGTGGCGGCGGACGAGGGCCGCTGGGTGGACCTGCCCAGTCTCGGCTACCGGGAGCGCGTGCGCTGGAGCCCGGATGGACGGCGCATCTGGACCGAGCGGCGGGATGGCGAACACGCCTTTCGCCACGACATCTGGATTCCCACCGACGCCGAAGCCCGCGCAGGCCTGGAGGCCGCTGGTTTAGTGGTGGAAGCGGCCTTCGGCGGCCTGCATGGCGGGCCCTGGACCCGCGACGCGGAACGCTGGATCTACCGGGCGCTCACGCGGTGACCCTCCGCACCACCAGGATGTAGCTGCCAAAGCCCAGGCCCACCAGAATGAGGGCCGTCTGCAAGCCCAGCAGCTGCACCAGCGCGCTGCCCACCAGCGGGCCCACCATCATGCCTACGGCGTAGGCCAAGTTGAGGATGGAGAAGGCGGAGGCGTAGCTGCTGCTGCCGGTCTGCTCCACCGCGTCCGCCACGGCGGGGCTGGAGGGCGACATGATGAGGCTGGCAGTGCTGCCGAGCGCCATCATGCTGCCTACCACGAAGGCCGGGTGGCGGAAGAACACAGGTAGGGGAATGAGCACCATGCTCAGCAACAGGCCCGTGACCAGGACGCGCTTCCGGCCGATGCGGTCCGATAGGTGTCCCATCAGGGGCGAGGTCAGCGTGTGGGTCAGGGCCGCCGCGGCGAAGCAGAGGCCGATCTGGCCGGGGCTGAAGCGCAGCACCGCGTCGAAATGCAGCGGCAACGTGGATTCCAGCACCGCCCAGAGGGCCGAGCCCAAGGCCAAAGCGCCGCTGAACACGAGGATCACCGGATTGCGCGCCAGCACCCACGGGCTGAGCCGTTCGGACTTCGGGGCCGGCAGCTCTTCCAGCAGGAAAGCCCGCCCACCGGCGTCCAGCAGCACCAGGGCCACTCCCAGCAGGAAGGGCGCGGAGGTGCCGAAGCCCTGGGTGAGATAGCCGGCAATGGGCGGGCCCGTGAGCACCCCCAGGTTGGCGCAGGCGAAGGCGGTGCCCATGGCCTTGCCCCGCTGCTCCGCCGGAAAATGATCCGCCAGCAGCGCCAGGCCCGGGATCCAGGTCGCCGCGCCCGCCGCGCCTTGGAGCCCCCGGGCCAGCACCAGCAGCCAGTAGGTCTTCGCGAAGGCGAACAGCAGCGTGGTGGCCCCGAGCGCCAGCAAGCCATAGAGCATCGGTTTGCGGCGACCCACGCGGTCTGCGTAGCGGCCCAATGGAAAGGTCACCAGCAACAGCGCGATGGCGTAGCTGCCGAAGAGGAGCCCCACCCGCATCTGCCCCAGGTGCAGCTCCCGTGCGTAGATCGGCAGGAGCGGCACCAGCAGGTAGTACAGGAACATATCGGTGAAGAAGGCCAGGCCCACCACCGCGAGGGCGGTGGCTCTGGGTGAGGGACGGGAAAAGGCGGCCATGAATTATGAGCTTAGAGCCTAGCGGGCACCGCTGGCCCCTGCTCAATGCTCATGGCCGTTGGCTCAAACCTACCGCACAAACTCCAGCTTCGGATAGGCCACGCTGAAACCCAGCTTCTGCAAATTGAACTGGGAGTGGCCGTGGGGCACCGTGGCGCTGCAGGCGAGCGTGCAGCCTCGTTCCCGGGCGAAAGCCAGGCGCGCCTGGATCAGCGCGCGCTGCCCTCCCCGACCCCGGAATTTTGGTCGGACGGAGGTGCCCGAAAGCGCTGCGACCCCCTCAAAAAGGCCGACGGTACCCGCACCCATGGGCTCATCTCCCCGGAAGGCCAGGAAGCAGGTGGTCCCCTCCGCCTGGGTGGTGGGCAGCATGATGTCCAAGCCCTCGTCGTTGAGCTCATTCCGCTCGAAAAAGCCTGCGGCCACCACGCTGGCGAAGAGATTTTCTTCGCCGAGCTCGATCGGCCGCACGACGACCTCCGGCGCTGAGCTCGGTGGCAGATTGTCCAGATCGCGCATCCAGACCTGCTGAAACATCTGGAGGCGGTAGCCCCGTTTCAGCAGCAGCGGGTAGAGGCCGGGATCCGCACCGGCGGTGAGTTCCAGCACCGTGGGTCGGCCAAGTATGGCCTCCAGGGCCTCCAGCTCCTCGTCCTTCACCGGACCCTCCAACCCCAGGGCCAGCCCCTGGTTCAGCATGTGGCCGGGGCCCAGGAATATCGCGAAGGCGCCTCCTTCCGAACTGCCGATGCGTTCGCAACGGGCGCCGGAGTCCGGGCGCAGGCGCGCCTGGGCTTCGGCCATGGCCTTGTTCTGGGAGGCCTGGGCGAATTCCAGACGGCGGCAGAGAGATTGCAAATCGATATGGGAATTCATGGGTGTTCTATCCTTTTTCGTTCATAAGTGTTCCGCCACGCGCAGTGCGCGGCCATCAACAGGCGTGCGATCCAGAGCCAGACCCCGTCGGGGCCCTCAGCAGGGTCCAGGCGACACGCGAACGATTGGGGGGGAGAACAGAGGCCTACTCGAAAGAAGGACTCAGTGTAGCTGAGAAGGCCTTTCCCTGCGTTCCGATTCCCGGAAAAAGAATGTGAAGGAACCCGCTCGACTCCGCCTTCGAGAACTATCCGAGAAGTCGGCCGGCGGCCGACTTCAAGTGCCCCTAGTGAATCGCCAGAGCCGTTCTGGCGGTTCAGTTAGGGCTCTCAATACCCTTCAGGGTGAAAGGGGCCGTAAGCCCTCCAACCAGAAAAGCGCTGGCTGGAGGACTAACGGTCCCTAAAAGCACGGCCCCTCGCGGGGCCGTGGTGGATCGGTAAGCCGGATTCTGTCCACCCGTTTAGGGCCGTGACGTCATTCCTCTGGGACCACCATCGCTAATGGCCTCTAGCAACCTACCCGCCGGCTCGATCGGGCCAATCCTCACTGATTGCTCAGCACGCCGGCTTATTTGGTCTTGCTCCGTGAGGGGTTTACCATGCCCGCCCTGTCACCAGCGCGGCGGTGGGCTCTTACCCCACCCTTTCACCCTTGCCTGTGCTCCGAGAAGCCATCGGCGGTCTGCTCTCTGTTGCACTTTCCGTCGGATCACTCCGCCCTGGCGTTACCAGGCTCACTGCCCTGCGGAGTCCGGACTTTCCTCTGCCCTTGCGAACAGCGACGCCCTGATCCACGGGTTCAGGCTAGCAGGTTTGGGCAGAGGCCTATGGGTTGTCGGCTGGTGGAAAGTGCTGGTCACACGCAACCCCGTCAGGACGTCACAAGGCACTGGAGGCACAGATGCGTTGGTGGCCTGGATTTGGAATGCTCGGCGCAGCACTGGCCGGTGGATTGAACGGGCAAACGCCCACACCGGTGGTGGTGGAGCTCTTCACGTCCGAAGGCTGCTCCAGCTGCCCGCCCGCAGATGAGCAGCTCCTGCGCCTCCTAAGGGACCAGCCCGTGCCCGGCGCACGCATCATCCCCCTGAGCTTCCACGTGGACTATTGGGATGGCCTGGGATGGCAGGACCCCTTCTCCTCCCGGGATAACACCGAACGCCAACGTGGGTACAACCGGACCCTCAGGGATCGCTCCGCCTACACGCCCCAAATGGTGGTGGATGGCAGCGCAGGATTCATCGGGAGCGATGGGCAAGCCGCGGAAAGGGCCGTGGCGGACGCGGTGAAGCGCACACATCTGGTGGTCGTGCTGCAGCGGGCCGAGGGTGGGCTGAGGGTGGCCATCCCGACCTCCAGCGAAGCGGCTGATCTGGTGCTCATCATTTCCGAGAGCCACCTGGACAGCCGGGTCCTCCGCGGGGAGAACGCCGGCCGCAGGCTGCAGCACGCCGCCGTGGTGCGCAGTTTGAAGGTCGTGGCCAAGCTCAGATCCGGGCAAGCCTACCAGGCCGACCTTCCCCTTGAGCTGTCGCACGATTGGCGGCGGAATCAGCTCCAGGCGGTCCTGCTGGTGCAGGACCCAAGCACCCGCAGGATCCTGGGAGCTGCCGCCTTGAAGCTTTGACCCATGCAGGAACCAGGCCTCCCTCACGCAAGCGCCCATGCTGCACCTATCCACAAACCTGAATCCGCCGCGGAGCGAGCATGTCCATCCTCTTCCCGACCACCGCCGCCGCCCACCCAACCGAACATCCGGAACTGGAGCGCGCCTTGGAGGCGCTCGTGGCGCATAAGCAGGAATGGGCAACCCTGCCACTTCCACGGAAAATCGCCCTGCTGGAGGAGTTGAAGCGCGGCACTGCGAGGGTGGCGGAGCGTTGGGTGCTTGCGGCGGCGCGCGCCAAGGGGATCCCGGAGCATTCGCCGCTAGTGGGCGAGGAGTGGGCTTCGGGCCCCTGGGCGCTGCAATACGGCATCAGCCAGTACGTGCGGACACTCCGTTGCCTCGAACAAGGTGGCCCGACCCGCCTGCCCAAGGGCGCGGTGCGGCAGGCCAGAAATGGACAGGTGGTGGTGGACGTTTTCCCGTCGTCGCTTTACGACCGGTTGCTCCTGAGCGGCATTTCCGGGGAGGTGTGGATGGAGCCGGGGGTGACCCCGGACAACCTGCATGAGCACATGGCCACGCTCTACCGGGAGCCGCCTCGAGTCGGCAAGGTGGCGCTGGTGCTGGGCGCCGGCAACATCGCGGCCATCGCGCCCCTCGACGTGCTCCACAAGCTCTTCGCCGAAGGGCAGGTCTGTCTGTTGAAGATGAACCCGGTCAATGAGTACCTGGGGCCCTATTTCGAAGCCGCCTTCCGGCCCTTCATCGAGGCCGGATTCATGCGGGTCGCCTACGGTGGCGGCGAGGTGGGCGCCTGGCTTTGCGACCACCCGGTCGTGGATGCGATCCATGTCACCGGCAGCGCGCGCACCCATGATGCGATCGTCTTCGGCACCGGCGCCGAAGGCGCGCAGCGCAAGGCCGAGGACCGGCCCCGGAATCCGCGCCCTGTCACCAGCGAACTCGGCAACGCGAGCCCCACCATCGTGGTGCCGGGGCCTTGGTCCGCCGCCGATCTGAAGTTTCAGGCGGAGCACATCGCCACTCAGAAGATGCACAACGCAGGCTTCAACTGCATCGCTGCGCAAGTGCTGGTACTGCCCACGGAATGGGACCTGACCCAGGCTCTGGCAGATGCGGTGGAGGCTTGCCTGCGCTCGGTGCCCAACCGCCAGGCCTACTACCCCGGCGCGGCGGAGCGGCAGCAGAACGCGCTGAAGGCCCACCCGGAAGCTGAGCTGCTGGAGAAGCCAGGCGACGAGGCGGGGAACGTGCCGCGCATGATCGTGCCCGACGTGCCGAGCGGCAACCGCGCTGATTTTTGTTTCGCCGAGGAAGCCTTCGGCGGCGTGCTGGCCGAGACCCGCCTGCCGGGTGCGGATGCCGCGACCTTCTTGAAAAACGCGGTGGCCTTCTGCAACGACACCTTGCTCGGCACCCTGGGCGCCAATCTGCTCATCCATCCGGCGACCCTGAAAGAGCTGGGTCCGGCCCTGGAAGAGGCCATTGTCGAACTGCGCTATGGCTGCATCGCCATCAACACCTGGACGGGCGTGGGTTTCCTGCTTTCGCAGCTGTCCTGGGGCGCCTTCCCCGGCCACGCGCGGAACGACATCCAGAGCGGCCGTGGCGCCGTGCATAACACCTTCCTCTTCGACCGCCCCCAGAAGAGCGTGGTACGCGCGCCCTTTTATCCCTTTCCTCGGGGCCTCCGCCACGGCCAGTTCGCCCTCCTCCCCAAGCCGCCCTGGTTCATCACCAACCGGCAGGCGCACCAGGTGACCCGTAAGCTCACCTACTTCGAAGCGGACCCGAGTCCGTTCAAGCTGCCGGGGATTTTCTTTTCTGCCCTGCGGGGCTAACCAGAAGCAGTAGGATCAGCGCAGAGAGAATTCAAACTCTACTTTTGGATTCCTTGCGGTGTGAAGGGGCAAATTCTTGGGTGCTAAAACGAGAGGACAATCCGAATTCGTACGCTGGATGGGGCCCCTGATCGATTGCCTCCGCTCAGTCGGCGGCTCGGCCCGACCCAGGGAGGTGATCCTGTGGATACAGGACCATTTGAAGGTGCCCCCTGAAGCCACGGCCACAACACTCAAATCCGGGCAATCCCGCTTCTACAATCAGGTTCATTGGGCACGTCAGTACTTGGTGTGGGAAGGCATCATCGACGATGGCAAGCGTGGCATCTGGGCCCTCACGCCGCTCGGTTGGAAAACCCAAATTGATGATGCCGCTGCTCGGCAGATTTTCTTGCAGCGAGTGCAAATAAATCAGGCGGCAAGGAAGCAGGCCGTACCGGACCAACTCAGTAGTGAGCCCACTGATTTGCAGGAAGCTTTGCCCCTCGATGTGATCCAGGAGCTGAAGCTGATAGATGTGCTCAAATCGCTGGACCCCATCGGATTTGAACGTCTATGCACACGCCTTTTGCACGAACATGGATTCGAGAATGTTCAAGTGACCCAACAATCCCGTGATGGCGGCATTGACGGTTATGGGGTCCTGAGGCTCAGCCCCTTTGTAAGCATGAAGGTCGCTTTCCAAGCAAAGCGATACAAGGAGGTCGTTTCTAGAGCAACGGTAAGCCAATTCCGCAGCGATTTCCTTGGCCGCGCCGAGAAGGGCGTTTTCATCACCACTGGGCGGTTCACTTCAGATGCCGAAGCGGAAGCTGAGCGGGACGGCGTTGTACCGATCGAACTGGTCGACGGAGAACGCTTGGTGGAGCTGTTCGAAAAAGCCGAACTCGGCGTCAAGCCAAAACAGGTGTTCGAAATCGATCAGGCTTTTTTCGACCAATTTCGGAAATCATGAATGCGAACTTCGCCACTGTTCCGGCACCCTCGGCAGTCGACCGCTTGAACCGG
>JANXPB010000018.1 GCA_025357545.1 Holophagaceae bacterium | reverse complement strand
GGCGCGGGGAATCCAGGCGGTCTGCGATGCACTGTTGGATGGCGGAGATCCCGAAAAGGCCTGGAAGGTGGCCCAGGAAGCCCTGGGGAAAACGGACCTTCCAAGCCTGATCAAGCTCCAGCTCGGCAAGATCGCCGCTCGGGCTGGCATCCATCGAGAAGAGGGACTGGCCTTCCTGGATCAGGCCCTCAAGGAACCCCTCGAAGGCGGCACCGACGGCATCGCCAATGTGCAGTCGCGGCGAGGCCAGATCCTGAAGGACCTGGGCCGGAAAGACGAGGCCCTTCAGGCCGTCCAAGCCGCGCTCAAAACCGATCCCAAATACCCCGCGGCCAAACAACTACTCGAGGAGCTGCAGGGCTCATAACTCAGTGCGGCCGTCCAGGACGGGAACTGGGTGTTTGTAGTAGTTCGGGACGCAGCTCGAACAAGTCCAGCCAATGACCGGCGTAATGCCCCGCCAGGACTTCGTGGTCAAAGGTTACAAAGGCCACGGCGTAGCCGATGAACCCAGCCATGTATTTATGATTGGCACCTGAAAACACAGGCCGAAACTTTCTCAGGGACGCGCAAGGCGATGCGATAACCATTCGGCAAAGGGGAATAGCGCCGACTTCATAGGTTTTCCGATTTCGGATGAAGTCCAATGACCATGTTCCGGCGCATTTCTTCGCGGGACAGGATCGGCGAAAGGTCTTCGATCGGGGGTGAAACGATGGAGCCGTCCTTCTGCGGCGCGAGGGAAAGCTTGGGCAAGAAAAGCTGTTCGGGATGCATGAAAACTTCCACAATGACCGGTCCTGTATGGGCTTGAACGTCGGGCATGACTCTAGCCATGTCATCCCAGGTCCTGATTTGATACGCCGGGAAGTCGAAAGCTTTCGCGAGTTTCGTGAAATCTGGGCAAGAGACGCCGGATTCGGCATGAGTTCCGGAATAGCGTCCCTTAAAGAGCGCCTTTTGCGTGTGCTTGATCATCAGGTAGCCGTCGTTATTGAACACCACGATTTTGATCGGGAGCTGGTGGTGGGCGATAGTCTGCAGCTCCTGGAGATTCATCATCATGCCGCCGTCGCAATTCAAACAAAGCACGTCGCCATGGCTACCATTCATGCGCGCGCCGAAACCGGCACCGATCGCCGCCGGCAGCCCGTAGCCCATTTCTCCAAGCCCGGTCGAGGTCATCAACCGCTGGCCGGATTTGAGATTCAACACCTGGTGACCGGACAGCAGGGCCGTGCCCATGTCCGTCACCACAATCTGGTCGGTCTTGAAATATTTCTCGAGCTTTTCCATGAACCGGTACGAATTGATGAACCCATCCTTGTCAGCGTGCTCTGGGCCGATCCGAGGATACCGGTTCCGGTAGTCGATACATTGAGCGATCCAGTCGGGGCGGTGGTAGCCGGTAGGGTCGGCTACCTCCATCAGTTCTTGGATGAAGGTTTTCGCATCGCCGCAAATTTTCAGATTGATCTTGTCGCCATGTTTTTTGGCCTCGTCGGGATCGATGTCGACGACCGCGATTTTAGCGGCGCGGGCGAATTCGCTAAGCTCGTAGCCGACTTGTGGAACCGCGAGACGCGTGCCGATCGTAATAAGTGCGTCGCAGTTTTGGAGAACGAAATTCGCGGCGCGCTGACCGTAAATTCCGGCTCTTCCGAATACGAGAGGGTGGCTCGAATCGATCATATCGATCCCGGCCCAGGAGACAAGCGCGGGTACACCGAGCTTCTCGATGAGTGGCTTGACGAGATCCGATGCGCCTGCGAGCCGGATTCCACATCCGAGCCATAGAACGGGGCGTTTGGATTCAGCGAGGAGTTTCGCGACTTCGCGAGCGGCCCTATCGAGATCGTACTCGAGCGCGGGGTCTTTTCCTGGCGGCTCGGAAAGGCCGGACCAGTCCTTCAACTGCGAAGTTTCGACCACCGCAGCTTGAATATTCATTGGGATGTCGAGCCAAACCGGGCCCGGACGACCGGTTCCCGCCATAGCGTATGCCTGGTTCAGTTCAAAGGCGATCTCCTGGGGTTCAACCACTCGCTTCTGATACTTCGTGCACCGGCTGACCATGAAGGTGCTGTCGAAACCCTGGATCCCCCAGACGCGGAGCGGGTTGTCCTCGCGCGTGAATCGGGAGTTCTCGTTCCCCGAGATAACGAGTACCGGCATCGAATCCATCCACGCGCTCACGATGCCCGTGATGCCGTTCGCAGATCCGGCTCCCGTAGTCAGGATGCACGCGCTGACCTTACCCGTCATGCGGTAGTAGCATTGGGCGGCCATCACAGCGGCCTGCTCGTGGTGGACGCAGACCATTTTTGTCACGCCGCGCGTATTTATCGAGTCGAAAATATGAGCATTGCCGGAGCCAATGATCCCAAATACGTGTTGGATGTCCTGCTCGGCAAGAAAATCCGCGATGACGTCACTAACTTTTTTCTGCATATGTGATCTCGCCTAAGCCTTGTTCCAACGAATCGTCCGTTCGATCGCCTGAGGCATCGAAACTTTCTGCGCGAGTCCGAGTTCATTCACGGCCATTGCGACTTCCGGGACGAAACGTGTTTTCGCAGCGCCCGCAGCAGTGTGCAACCGGATCTCCGGGCTCGGGGTGAAATGGCCGGCAATCATCAATGCCAAGTTCTGAAGGGTGATACCTTCGGGATTCCCGAC
The DNA here is from genome assembly GCA_025357545.1 of Holophagaceae bacterium. GTDB lineage: Bacteria > Acidobacteriota > Holophagae > Holophagales > Holophagaceae > JANXPB01. The sequence continues at coordinate 9,467 of JANXPB010000018.1, read as the reverse complement.
GTTATAAGTGAGGCCCGACGAGCCACCCGTCAGGATTCGTAGGTACCAGTAGGCCATGTCCGAGGGATACATATAGCTTCGAACGGTTTGACCGTCGCCATGCACGCGGATGGCGCTGCCGTTCAAGGCATCCCGGATGAAATTATTGATTGCCCAGGGCGTGTCCATCGACTGGTAGGGCCCAATAAACGCAAATGGACGCGCGGTGACCAAGGGAATCCGCGCCTGCGATCTCGCGGCCGCGCAAAGGGTTTCGGCGAATCGTTTGGCTTCAGCGTAGACCGAAGAAACCGAACCGCATGACGGCGCGCCTGCATAGTGTTCGGAGATGCGTTCAACCTCCAGCGGCTGGGAGCCGTAGATCAACCCAGAGCTTAGGTTCAGGAACATCTTGAAGTCGCCGCAGCGATCAACGGCCTTGAGAACCGCAAAGGTTCCATCCGAGATTATCGCCATCGCCTCGATCGGATTCGTCGAGTGGAACCGGTTGTCGGGATTTGCTGCCGCGTGAATAACCCAATTGGTTTCCTTGGGGAGTTCCACCATGTAGCGGACATCGGATTTCACAAGGGTGATGTCCGCTCGATTCGCCAGATGTGGCCGCGTCGACTTGAAGTGATCTGTGCTCCTGGAAATCAGAATGAGCTTCGTCCCGAAGGAGTATTGATCGTTCAATGCGGCAATCATCTCGGCAAGCCAGGTGCCGGTAAATCCGGTTCCACCTGTAATGACGACGGTGTCGCCACGGAGCGGGCTGAGCTGTTCGGATCGGCCTTCGAGCCCGCTGAGGCAGTCCTCACGGATTAGATCCACCGCCCGAACGTTCATACAGACCTCGCCTGGACGGGAGCGGTCTGAGTTCTTTTGGCTAGCTCCGTCGCAACCTCAATGATGATGTCCTCCTGACCCGCGATGATCTTGCGCCGTCCGAGCTCGAAAAAAATGTCTCGTGCGTCGAGGTTGAATTGCTTAGCGATCCGGTCCACGGGTTTCATGAATCCGGAGAAGACGCCGGCCAACCCGCTCACCACGCTGGTGGACTTGATGGTCGGAACGACGGACATGAGCTCCTTCTCAGCGAGATCGGCGGCATCGAGAATCTTGTACAAGTCGATTCCGGTTTCGTACCCCATCCGATGAAGCACGGCGACGAGGACTTCGAGTTGAGCGTTTCCGGCGCCAGCGCCGAATCCCCGCGCGCATCCATCGAGCATGGACGCGCCTGCTTCGACCGCCGCTACTGAATTCGCGATCGCCATGCCGAGATTGTTGTGGGCGTGAAATCCGATCGCGATCGAGAGCTCGCGTTTCAGGGCAACCACGCGTTCGGTGACATCGCTCGGCAGGTAATGCCCCGCAGAATCCATGAAAATAAAACCCTCGGCGCCGTAGGATTCCATTTTCTTGGCCTGTTCGGCTAGGAGTTCGGGCGAAGCCATGTGCGACATCATGAGCACGCCGAAAACGGTTTTGTTCTTGGAGCGCGCGAAGTCGATATGGCGCTGGGTGAGATCCGCCTCGGTCACGTGGGCTGCCACACGGATGACGTCCACCCCGATGTCGATCGCGTGCTTCAGGTCTTTCTCGATGGTCGCGAAACCCGGAATCACGTGGATCCCGAGCTTGGTGGTCTTCAGGTTCTCCCGCGCGACGCGAAGAGCACGATCATCGGGAGTCTTCGATTCCCCCAATTGCAGGGACGAAGCCCCGAGCCCGTTCCCGTGTCCGACTTCCACGATCGGAACTCCGGCGGCGTCGGCGGCCCTGCAATAAGCGGCGATCTGCTCTTCCGAGAGCTGATGTTGGATCGCGTGGTTTCCGTCCCGGAGGGATGGATCGCTGACGAGAACGTACTTCATTAGGTGTTATCCATTCTCTGGGAGTAGGTATCCCAAGTTTTGGCGTATTCCTCGGCCATCGCGACGGCCGCACAGTTAATGATGTCGAGGTTGCCGGCATAAGCGGGGAGATAGTCACCAAGGCCTTTCACGCGGACCATGACGACGATTCGGCCATTCTCGATGATGGGTCCAACAATGACTTCGTAGCCGGGCACGTAGGATTGAATTTTCTTCACCATATCAGCGAGCATCGGTTTCAGTGATTCAAGATCGGGCTGATCAACTTTGCATAAGATGGTTGTCTGCATGTCGATGCATGGAATCGCGGGATTGAGGTTGAGGATCGTCTTGGTTCGCTTCGCACCCGAGAATTTTTGAACGCCGCGCTCGGTCGTGTGAATGTACTCGTCCAGGTTGATCCTCGTCGCAGGGCCAGCGCTTCGGGACGCGATGCTTGAAACCACTTCGATGTAATCGACATTCTTCTGCGACTTTCCAATGACATAGGCAATGGGGATCGACGCTTGGCCTCCGCAGGTGACCATATTTACGTTTTTCGCACCTAGCGATTCCGACAGATTCACAGCCGGTACGCACATCGGCCCGATATTAGCGGGTGTCAAATCGATCACGATCTTGCCGAGTTTTTCAAGGATCTTGGCGTGGTACTCGTGGTCTTTCGCCGAAGTCGCATCGAAAACAAGGTCGCAGCAGTCCGGATATTTTTGAATGTAGGCGATGCTTTCGCCCGAGGTTGGAACGCCCAGGCTCTGCGCCTTGGCCATCCCTGGCGACGAAATATTACGCCCGATGAATATCGTGCTTTCGAGAAGTGGGGACCGCAGGATCTTGATCATGAGATCCGTCCCGATGTTGCCGCTGCCGATAATGCCGACTCTAAGCCTGGGGTTCATCTGCGGTGTCCTACTAGGATGCTATCTCAGCTTGAAAACCACTTGAGATCAAGAACATTAACCCTTTCGGCGCTTGCAGGTTGAAGGAGCCGTGACGACAAGTTCTGGATCCTGGACTCAGAGGGTAGTTCCACCCACCAGAAGGCGACATCGTTTCAAGCTTCCTACAGGCCTAATCCGAAATCGGGATGCCCGGGAGAGTAGTCCATTCCCGAACAGGTCAAGGTTGTAGTTGGTTCGTCCGCCGAAAAAGAGTGCCCCTGCGCGGACTCGATGCTAACTTTTCCAGCATGCCCCTTCATCGCCATCCCATTGTCGAGGCTGATCTGGACGGCATCCTTGCAGCTGGGCTGCCTTGGGAAAGGCTGTACGGGAAGACTGTCCTGGTCTCGGGCGCCGCAGGATTCCTGCCGGCCTACATGGTGGAAACCCTGTTGCGCCTGAATGAGCGGGAGGCCTCCGCGAACATTCGCGTGTTAGCTCTCGTGCGGGACCTCGATCGCGCCTCGGAGCGCTTCTTGTTCTACTCAGGACGCCCCGATCTCCGCTTCGTCCACCAGGACGTGCGGGAGCCATGGAAGATCGAGGAGCCGGTGGATTTCATCGTCCATGCGGCGAGCCATGCGAGTCCGAAACATTTCGGCCGAGATCCGGTGGGGACCCTCGAAGCCAACATCCTCGGAACGCGCCATGGTCTACAACTCGCCCGCCGGGATCCTGCTAGCAAATTCCTGTTCTTCAGCTCCGGGGAAGTCTATGGGCAGGTCGAGCCCGACAAGATCCCCACATCGGAAGGCGCCTTCGGATACCTGGACCCGGCGACAGTCCGAGCCTGCTACTCGGAAGGCAAGCGGGCCGGCGAGACTCTTTGTGTCGCCTACGGGTCCCAGTTCGGGGTGCCCGCGGTCATCGTCCGGCCTTTCCATACCTACGGACCGGGCATGGCTCTTGACGATGGGCGGGTCTTCGCGGATTTCGTCGCGGACATTCTCCAAGGCAGGGACATCGCGCTGAAAAGCGACGGACACGCCATCCGCGCATTCTGTTACCTCGCGGACGCCGTGCTCGGCTTCTTTACGGTCCTGCTGGCGGGGGAGGCGGGCAAGGCCTACAACGTCGGAAACCCAGACGCCGAGATCAATGTCGGCGGGCTCGCGGAGCTGCTGCTTGAGACCTTCCCGGTGCCCCCGAAGCGGCTGGTCCTCATGTCCAAGCCCCGGGAACCGGGTTACCTTGAAAGCCCCATCTCCCGCAACAGTCCCGATGTCTCTCGGCTTCTCGGACTCGGCTGGCGACCCGTCACAGGACTTGCTGAAGGCTTCCGAAGAACCGTGGAGAGTTTCCGTTGAACCTGGCCGATTTGCGTTCCAAGTACAAGCAAGGGGAGCTGGCCAAGGCCGACTACATCTCCGCCATGCACCTGCTTCATGAGGTCCTCTACGCCTACGCCGCCCATCTTCCCTCGACGGACATCACGAAGATCGAGATCATCGATGGCCGGGTCGTGATGGAGACCCGCAGCCATGGGATCCGTATGGTTTGCGATCCGATCGACCACCGCATCGTACCCATCGAGATTCTCAACTTCGGCGACTATGAACCGGAGGAATCGCAGGTCCTCCTCCGCATCCTGGGCACCCTCGCGGCGGAGGGGCGGTTCAAGGTCGCCTTCGATGTGGGCGCAAACTACGGCTACTACTCCATTCTCCTTCAGAAGACCTTCCCCGGCCTCGTGACCCACGCTTTCGAGCCCTTGCCGCCGACCTTCGAAAGGTTGACGGAGAATCTCGCCTTGAACGGGATCTCGCAGGTCCACAGGCATCCCATCGGCCTGTCGGATAAGGCCGGAGAATTCCCTTTCTATTTCTACCCCGAGGGAAGCGGCAACGCCTCGACCGTGGATCTCTCCGGATTGCCCAGCGTTCAGAAGGTGTCGTGCCGAGTGGAGCGGATGGATGATTTCGTCGCGCTGGAAGGCCTCGCGCCCGATTTTATCAAGTGCGATGTCGAGGGCGCCGAACTGCATGTATTTAAGGGCGGGCGTTCGACCCTTGAGCGGAACCGGCCGGTTGTATTCACAGAGATGCTGCGAAAATGGTCGGCCCGGTTCGGCTACCACCCCAACGAGATCATCGGACTGTTCAAAGCGCTGGGCTACGGCTGTTATGCGGCCCGGGATGGGCGGATCCGGGCCTTTGAGTCCATGGACGAAGAGACCGTGGAAACCAACTTCTTCTTCCTCCACCGGGAGAACCACAGGTCAGCCCTGGACGCTTGGCTGGATTGAAGCCGCCGGGACGCATTGGGGCTAGTACCAGTTCACGAAGAGGGGATGCGGGGCTGGGGCTAGGCGTGGTGGGTTGGCGATGCTGGGCCCCATCCAGATGACCACGAGCTTGGCCTTGGGGTTGAACTCGAAGGAGTGGGGGGCCCGGGACAGGACCATCGTTCCTGCGTGGACCTCCCTACCGTCGATCTTGAGCTCCTGGCTGGAAGCATCGCCGTCCAGAAGCACGGTGTAGCGTCCTTCAGCGAGGGGAGTCCAGGCATGGGTCCCTCCCTGCCCTATGGTTCCGAGCACCATAAAGTCTTCCGCCAGGGGCAGGTAGTTTGCCCGGATCACCTTCCAGTCCTCCTCCGGGAGCCAGCTGGTTCGGTAGCTCGGCAGGATGACGGGAATCTCGTTTTCCGTGATGAGCTGCCGAACGCTCGGCCAGGTCCCGTCGGTCAGGCGGCGGATGGTAAAGGAGTGGATGATCCACTGCCGGCCCGCGGGATATCGGGTTGGGACTAGTCCCGAGCCGTCTAGAACCCGGTGTTTGGCGGGGTCCGTCAGCGCTTCGGCCAGGTCCATCACCTGCACCTGGCGTTGATTGTCCATCTCCAGGTGCCGCGTCGTGGCATTGATCCAGGGCAGGCCGTGAGCGAGCAGCGCGGTCGCAGCGAGGAACCATCTCCCCGGCGCAGGCAGGGACGCGAGGGTTTCGATGATGGTGTCGCTGAAGCGCACGACGGCGATGAATACCGCAGGCACAAGGTGGATCAGGTTGTAGGGGAACGGTGTGGGATTGATCAGGAAAAGCGCGACGCACAGCACCGCGAAAAGCCACTCGGGAAACCACGGCTCCCCAGACACTGTCTTCCAGGTCGGCTTCGGGTCCAGTAAGAAGGGCAGCCCAAGCGCCGCAAGACCTCCGGCGGTGAAGAGCGGCGATTGGCTCGGAAGCCGCATTAGGGTGTTCCAGGGCGAGAACCGCTCCACCTCGTTGACCGCATTATTGCGGGCGTCGAGAAAGTCGTTCCAGTAGATGCCCCAGGTCCCCGCAAGGCCATGGAGGAGCCGTCCCACTGCGAGACCGGCCATGATCCCCAGGAGCAGCTCCCCGATCTCCCTCAGCCGAGGCTTCTTCCAGCCCTCCGACCCCAGGACGAGGGCGATCAGGAGCATCGGAACGGAGTAAAGGAAGGCCTTGAAAGCCACGAACTGAAGCAGCCCGGTGAGCAGGCCTGCCGCGGCCATCCGACCAGGCCAGGGCTTGGATGGCGGGCGCACCACGAGCCAGAGTCCCAGCACGCCCGTCAGGAGCGGCACGTCGTGACGGATCTCGAAGCCGTAGTCCCAGAGCGGGGCGAGGGTCGCGGCGAGCAGGACCACGATGAGTCCCTTCAGGCTTTTCAGGCGCACGCCGGTGGCCCTAGCCATCAACAGGACGTTGACCCACATCAGCGCCACGAAGATGCAGCGGAAGGCCGAAAAAATATCCGCGCTCCTCTGCATCGAGCCCGCGATCCAGGTGAGGGGCCCCAACAGCATCAAGGGCGCCGCCGTGAAGAACTGGCCAGACTGCCGGGTCGCGATGAGGCGGGCCATCATGACGTTTAGCGCCTCGTCGACCTGGATGATCCTGTTGAGCCCGAGGTAAAAGCTGAAGAACACCAGCGACGCCAGGGCGAACAGGCAGATCCATCGGGCTCTGTGCGTCGGATTCTGTTCGGGTGTTGATGTCATGACTGTGCCTCACCAACTAGATGTAGAAGGATTCCCCTGGCCGTTCTTCGTCTGCATCATCGTAGGCCGGAAGGGGGTCGGGATCATGCCGCGGGAGGAGGCGATCCAAGGGGGACGGGGCGGAGGCAGAGGGCAATGCCGTTCAGCCCGAGGACCATCAGCACGTGGGTCGCCTGGGACATGAAACTGAAGGCCAGGGCTTCCGAGGGCGGGACCTGGAAGGAACCCAGGGCGAGGAGGCAGGCGGCCTGATGGGTGCCCAGGCTTCCCGGGAGTAAGGGCAGGGCGAACGCCAGCTGGATGAACACCGTCACCGTCAGCCCGCACCACAGGGGAGGCCTGATGGCGAAGTGGGCCGCCTGAAGGGCCAGGGTGGTGGAGAGCACGTCGCTGGAGAGTATGGCGAGTTGAAGCGGAAGAACCTTGTTCCAGACAGTCCTGCCATTCCAGCCTCTGCTGAGTTCCAGGATCTGACGGAGCGCGTTGCGCACGAAAAGGGGGAGTCTCGGAGAATCCAAAACCCAGTGGTCCCCCGGAGCTTCAGGTAGATGGAAAAAGGTCAGCACCAGGAGTCCTAGCAGCAACGCTAGGAGGCAGACCAGCGCCAGGGACCGGCGTCCCAGCAGGTGCCAAAGGACGGAACCGCTGGCCGCGGTCAGCAGAAAGAGCAGGGAAGTCACGTCGAACAGTCGGTCCATACCCACGGCGACCAGGGCCTGGGGCGCCGGGATGGCATGGCGCTTCGTCAGGAGTCCGGCCTTGAGAAGCTCCCCTCCCCCCAGGGGCAGGAGCAGCGCACCGAAGTAGGCGTGCACTGAGGCCTGCCAAGTGACCCGGAAGACGGCCCGATCCGGTAGCAAGGCATGCAGGCGAAGGGCCCGAAGGGTAATGCTTAGGGAAGCGACACAGGCGGCGGCGACCAGCCAGCCGGGCCGGGAGTGGCGGAGCAGCGGGATGGCGTCCCTCCACTGCAGCCTCCATGCAAGCAGGGCCAGAAGTGCAAGGCCCAGCGCCCACCCGATCCAGGCCCTGACCCGGCTATTCATCGCAATTGATCTTTTCGCGGATGACCACGTAGGGTTTCCCGCGCACCTGGGAATGGATGGCGCCCACGTATTCCCCGAGGATGCCCAGGAAGAACAGCTGGATCCCAGAGAAGAAGAGGATCAGCACAATGGTCGTGGTGGCTCCCGGGGCCTGGAAGTTCCAATTGAAGATCTTAACCAGTGCGTAGGCCAGGGACATCAGGATGCTGAGTCCGGCCATCAGGATTCCGAAGATCGTCGCGATGCGCAGGGGAACCAGGCTGTACCGGGTGATGGTGGTCAGCCCATAGATGATGAGAAAACCCCAATTGTGCTTGGATTTCCCTCGCTTGCGGGCGACCCTTCGGTAAGGGACCTCGGCCCTTCTGAACCCAACACTGGAGACCATCCCCCGCATGCTGGGGTTGAAATCTTCGAGGCGGACCACCTCCCGGAAGACCTTCTGGTCAAGGAGTAAAAAGCTCGAGTGGTTCTTGGGAATGGGCTCCTCGGAGAGGTGGTTCAGGACGTTGTAGTAGGCGCGACGAAGGAGCTTCGTGATGAAACCATCCCCGGCGTTTTCGTAGATCCCGTAGACGATTTCCGCACCGGCTTCCCAGGCCTTAATCAGCTTCGGAATGTCTTCTGGGGGATCTTGAAGGTCCGTGACGAGGAGAATGGCCGCATCGCCCTTGGCGTGGCGAAGCATCGTCATCACGCTCTTATCGGCACCGAAATTCTTCGAGTAGACGAGCACTTTCACTCGGGGATCCTCTGATGCGAGTTCCCTGAGAATCTCCAGCGTTCGATCCTCTGAGGCGTTATCCGCGAAGAGGTGCTCGTAGGTGTACTGCTCCGAAAGCTCTGCCATCACTTGCCGGACGGCGTCGTAGCAGGCTCGGAGATTCGCTTCCTCGTTAAAGGCTGGGCTGAGGATGGTGATCAGTTTCCGAGGCTGGCTCATGCGAGGACTCCTGACTCCATGCCGGAAAAGAAGGTCATGGGATTTGGCTTCCTTCCGGGCGTCCGCAAGGGATCCCGAGTACTTCCCCGAGGCATCGGGCGACGTACAGGAGGGCTTCTTGGCCCAGTCCAGGGAAAACGCCGACCCAGAACGTCTGCTGCATGATTCGGTCGCAAGTTGCGAGGTCGCCCACGACCCGGTGTTCGATCCCAGCGTAAGCGGGTTGCCGCAGGAGATTCCCGCCGAACAGCAAGCGCGTGCCGATCTTGCAAGACTCGAGGTGCTTCAGGAGCTCCAGCCTGCTGACCGGCGCATTTTCCTTTAAGGTAATGGGGAACCCGAACCAGCTGGGAGTGCTTCCGGGAGTCGGCTCGGGTAGCACCAGGAATTGCTCCAAGGGGGCCAGGGCCGAGCGCAGGAATTCGAAATTGCGGTTACGCGCATCAATGAAGCCCGGAAGCTTTTTCAGCTGGCTCAGGCCTACGGCGGCCTGCATGTCCGTGGCCTTCAGGTTGTATCCAATATGGCTGTAAATGTACTTGTGATCGTAACCATGGGGGAGATCCCCGAGTTGCCATCCAAACCGCTTTCCGCAGGTGTTGTCCCGGCCCGGCTCGCACCAGCAATCTCGACCCCAGTCGCGGAAACTCTCGACAATCTTTTTGAGTCGGGGGCTTCGGGTCAGGACTGCGCCGCCTTCGCCCATGGTGATGT
>JANXPB010000041.1 GCA_025357545.1 Holophagaceae bacterium | reverse complement strand
CGCCCCAACCCTCACGAAGAATGTCGCGGAACAGCGACTTTGCCGGAAGCTGGCGCACAAATTCCATCCAGAGTTTGTGTCTTCCGACTACACCCCCAGATCCCACTTGGATTTCACGGAGGTCGAGACCCGAAAGAAAGGTTGGGTGCGAGATCAATAAATCTTCGGGCTTTAGGTGGAACTTCTGTTCAAGCAACTTTAGGTCTTCTTCGTACTGCGCTATTTGTTCTCGAAATCCACGCACTGAAGCGACTTGCTTTTCTTGCGCGAGGGCGCGAGGGCGCACTCCCAAATGAGCCCAATCGCTTCCTTTGAGGCTTCAGGAGCGTTCCCGAGTTCGAGAGCAATTTGCGCCAGCTCCACCGCCGAAGGCTTGGGGCTCAAGTCCGGGGACATCATCATCGAGTTCTCTGGACGAACCGTGAAGACCATCTACGACTACATGGACGCCCTGGGGGCCGGGAAGGCAGGCGACACGGTTTCCTTGAAGTGGCTGCGGGGCGGCCAGCCCATGGCCGGCGAAGCGGTGCTCAAGGTGCGACAATAGGGCATGAAACTCCCCCTGCCTGAAGGCTTTCCGACTGACGTCCTGGTGGCGGAAGCCCCCACGGATGCGCTGTTGCCGGAGACCCGCTGGGTGCTGGTGGGCGATGAGAGTGTCCGGGAGGCCTGGGCCGAGGCGGACCTGCACGAACCAAACGGAAGCCTGTGGCTCCGCACTTCTGAAGCCACCAAGCGACTGGAGTCCCTGGTCCCCCTGCTGGAGCACTGGGCCAGCATCCCGCTGCACCGCGACGCCATCATCGTGGCCGTGGGGGGCGGCGTGCTCACGGACATGGCGGGCCTCGCCGCCAGCCTCTATCTGCGGGGCCTCCGTTGGCACGCCTGGCCCACCACCCTGCTGGCCCAGGTGGACGCGGGCCTGGGTGGGAAAACGGCAGTGAACCTGGCGGCGGGCAAGAACCTGGCGGGGGCCTTCCACCCCCCGGAGCGGCTGGTGGCCTGCCGCAGCTTCCTGCGCACGCTCCCGCCCCGGCAGCTGGCCTCGGGGCGCTGGGAAATGGTGAAGACCGCCATGCTCGTGGGCGACGTGGAGTGGACTGAAGCGACCCTCAGCCAGGAACTGCCTGCGGCGGAATTCATCCAGCGGACGCTCCAGGTCAAGGCCGAGATCGTGCATCGCGATCCCACCGAACGAGCCGAACGGCGCCTCCTCAACCTGGGGCATACCTTGGGCCACGCTCTGGAGTCCGCCAGCGGCTATCAACTGCTTCATGGCGAAGCCGTGGGCCTGGGCCTGCTGGCCGCCTGTTTCCTGGCGGAGGACCTGGGGCTGCCGCCCTTTCCGGTGTCCCTGCTGCGCCGCCTCAGCAAGGCTTTGAAACCATTGGCCCCCCTCGTCGCATCCTGGGAGGAGTGCAAACCCTGGCTTTATCGGGACAAGAAGGCCCTCCACGGCTCACTTGCCACGGCGGAGCTACACTGCATCCTTCCGCTGCCCGGCGAGTGGGCCCGGCAACTGGCCCTCCCACCGGATGCCTGGGCCAATCCCCACAGCCGCCTCCTCGCCAGCCTTGGCTGACCGCCATTCAAAATCCGCGTCTAAGGATCTCCGTGCACCGCACCGCCGCCTTGCTTCTCACCCTCTCCCCACTCCCCGCTCTCTGCCAGGCACCGCCGGAGGATCCGCGGGCTCTCCTGCTGCAGGCCCGGTCCATGCAGCGCCGGGGTGGCGGCGACGATCCTGCTGGCGCCGCCCAGATCTACAAGCGGGTCATCGCCCTGGTGCCCGCCAGTTCCGAGGCCCATCTGCGCCTGTCGGAGGCCATCGAAGAGACCGGCGACATGGAAGGCGCCCTGGCCCCGGCCCGCAAGGCGCTGGCCCTGGAACCGAAGAGTCCCGAGGCCGCCGCGCACCTGGGCCTGCTCCAGTACCGCCGCGCCATGGCTGCTTCGTCCGCCCTGCCCGAAGCCCGGGTGGACCTCCAAAAGGCCACAGAACTGCTGCCCAACGATGCGGAAGTCTGGGCCCGCCTGGGGGAAGTGTCCGAGCTGCTGAAGGATTCCGAACTGGCCTTGCGCGCCTGGCTGCAGGTGGGCCGACTGCGCCCCGCCATCACCGTGGCCTGGGAGCGCGCCCTCATCCAGGCCAAGTCCCTGGACCGCTACGAAGCCCGGCGCGAAGCGGCCATGGCTCTGTGTTCGGGGAAGAACCCCGACCCTCGCCACCTGCGGATGCTGGACGAACTCTCCCGGGAACAGATCAAGCTGGGCTACCTGGCCCACGCCGAGGAGAGTTTCCGCCTGCTGGGCCGGCATCTGCCCCAGTCCGCCGAGATCTGGGAGAACGTGGCCCTGATCCAGGTGCGCACCGCCCGCTTCGAAGCAGCCCTGGTGAGCCTCCGGCAAGCCGAGAGCCTGAAACCCTCGGACCGCATCGCCTTCAATCTGGCCCTGACGCTCATGAATCTCGGGCGCTTCCAGGAGGCCGAGGCCCAATGGAAAGCCCTGTTGCCAAAGCTCGCGGGCAGCTCCGACGAAACCATCTCCCTCCAGAACGGACGCATCTTTCTGGGCAATTGCCTGCTGCTCCAGGGTCGCGCCGCGGAGGCCCTGCCCCAGCTGAACGCCTGGCGTGCCGCCAAGGACGATGGCGACCTGTCCACCTTGCGGGCCGAGGCTCTCATCGCGCTCCAGGATTGGAAGGGCGCCCGGGCGGCGTTGAAGGAAGGCATCGCGCGCTATCCGAAGACCGCCTTCTTCATCCAGGCCGCGGCCATCCCCACCGCGCAGTTCGACGAGAGCTTCTTCTCCAAAAAGGAGTCCCGCGGCGCCCTGCAGCAGCTCTACTACGAGGGCCTGGCCAATGCGTTTGCGGAGTTCCGCCAGTGGGGCCGCTGCCTGGACTACGCCCAACGGGCCCGTGGCGCCTCGAAGCTGCGCGAGAGCGAACTGCTGCTCCTCCAATCCAACGCCCTGGACCAGTTGAACCGTTCCGACGAGGCCATGCAGGTGCTTCGCGAAGCCCAGAAGATCGATCCGGCCAACAGCACGTTGCAGAACAATCTGGGCTACCTGTTGTTGGAAAAGGGCGGCGACTTGGCCGAGGCCGCGGGCCTCATCGAAGCCGCCGTCAAACAGGATCCGCAGAACGGGTCGGTGCTGGATTCCTGGGGCTGGGTGCTCTTCAAGCAGGGGCGCTTCGAGGACTCGGAAAAGGCGCTGCGCAAGGCCTCGGAACTGAATCCCTTCAGCCCCGAGACCCGCAAGCACCTGGGCGAAGCCCTGCTGAAACTCAACCGCCCCGAAGAGACCGTCGAACAATGGGAACGCGCGCTGGCCTTTGTCTTTCCGGACCGCCGGGCCTTGGACAAACGCCTGGTGGAACTGCGGGCGGAAATCGCCAAGCGCCATTCCCAGCCTAAGGGCCCCGCGCCCAAGGACGCCGCCAGGGACGGCGCGAAGTCGGAGACCGCGGGCGACGACGACGGCGAAAAGGACCCGGAATGATGGTCTTCTTCCCCCCCTCCCTGCAGGCCCCGCCTCCGGTACGGTTGCCCTTGATCAAAGCCCAGTACGACTGGGGCTACCTGGGCGATGACGGCGAAGGCCGGGGCACGCTCTCGGCCCTAGTGGACGTTGCAACGGGCCATGTGATCCTGGAACTGCATGGCCTTGGGGAACGGCTGATGCTGCTGGAAGGGGACACCGCCAAGGGCTTCCGGGTGCAGATCCCGCGGCAGAAACTCGACCAATGCGCCGGGTCCTTCCAAGGACTCAGTCTGCCCTTCCTGCCCCAACTGGGCAGCGTGGAGGCGCTGCGTGCTTTATTCATCGCGGGGTCCGGTCCGGGCGTGAGGATCACGCAGAAGGACGCCCAAGGCCCACGGAAATTGAAGTACGACGGCAAGGACGACCGCGGCAAGGAAGTCCAGGTGTGGTTGGTGCGCACCCGCCTCGAAGTGGCGGACTGATCCAGTTTCCGGTGGCTGCGGTTGCACCAAGGGGGAGTTCACCCCGGACTGATTGGGAATGGGTAGAATGGGCGCTCCATCGGAAAGCCTCCCGTGATTCCTGCCCCCATCAGAAAGACTGCCCTGGGCCTCGCGCTGGAGCGGGGTCTCGTCCTTGAGGCCGAGGCAGGGGCGGCCGGTGCGCCGGAGGCTGGCGGGGACCTGCGGGACTACGTTCGGCGTGGCGCCATCGACTTGGAGACCGTGACTCTGCTGGAGCGCGAGGCAGAGCTTCTCGTCACCGGCAAGTATCCCGAGTACGGGGATCTGCCCACAGCGGTGAATCCCGGCGGCCCTGAAGCGCTGCCGACCCATCGCCTGGGCCTTTATCCCTGGAAGGATTGGAGCCGTTTCAGGCCCGAAGCATTCCTGGGCGAAGGCGGCATGGGGCGGGTGTTCCGGGTCCAGGACATCCGCTTGAAACGCCGCGTTGCGTTGAAATTCTTCCGCGCGGCCATGGACAACGTGGCCAAGGCCTTTCTGCGGGAAGCCCAGTCCCAGGCGCGCATCGACCATCCCAACGTGGCCAAGGTCTTCGAAGCGGGCGAACAGGAGGGCATCCCCTTCCTGAGCATGCAGTTCATCCACGGGCCCACGCTGTCCGAAGCCGCTTCCGGCCTGGATCTGCGCGAGAAGGTCGACCTGGTCCGGCAGGCGGCGCTGGGGGTGCATGCCGCCCATCGCCTGGGCATCGTGCACCGCGATCTCAAGCCCGGCAACATCATGCTCGAACGTGACGAGCACAGTCACTGGAAGGCTTTCGTCATGGACTTCGGCCTGGCCCGGGATCTGGCGGACGCGCCCACGGGCCTGACCGCGCTCATGGGCACGCCGGCCTACATGAGCCCCGAACAGATCGAGGGCCCCTCGGTGCTGGTGGGGCCCCATTCGGACGTCTACGCGCTGGGGGTGACTCTCTTTGGGCTTCTGGCGGGACGCCTGCCCTTCACAGGGACCAACCATGCCGAGATACTGCGCCGAATCGTGGACGAGGATTCACCCTCGCTGCGGAAGATCGATCCGTCTCTGCCGAAGGAGTTGGATGGCATCATCCAGCACTGCATGGAACGGGATGTCCTGCGGCGTTACGACAGCGCCCTGGAGCTGGCCGAGGACCTGGAGCGCTACCTGGCCGGGCGGGCGGTCCGGGCCAGCCCCGTGGGCCCGTGGGAACGGGCCCTCAAGCGCCTGCGGCGGAATCCGCTGCCGGTCCTGAGCCTGTCGGCGGTGCTGCTGCTTTCGGGAGGATGGCTGGCCTACGCGCTGGTCACTCGCACGCGAGCGCGGGAGCTGGGGCTCCGCGTGGAAGCCCAGAACGAAAACCTGAATCGGATCCTGTCGGAACTGGAACAACTGAAGGCCCGCCAGACCGAGGAACGGACGCGCTCCGAGGACCTGCTCCGCCAGGTGTCCCAGGCACCCACGCCCGCCGCGCGGCAGCAGGCCCAGGACCTGCTGCTGGCCAGCCAGTCGCGGGAGCGGGCCCTGGCCAGGCAAGTGGAGGATGCGCAGCAGCGGGTCCCCAGCCAGGCCCTGGTGGAGACCAAAGTCCGACCGTCGACCGGTGAAGCCGCGCCGGAACACACCCCGAACGAACCAACCCCAAAGGTTCTGGATTCCAAGGTGGAAGGCAGCGCCCCCGAGCCGGCGGTCCGGATCACTCCCACCACCGATGACCCGGCCTTCGTGCCCCCCAAAATCCTGCGCCTGGCCGCGGGCCGCTATCCCAGCATGGCGCTCTCGGATCCTTCGAACGCCTACCGGCGGCAGGATGTCTCCATCCTCCTGCATGTGCAGTTGGACGCGAACGGCCGGCCGGAGCGAACCACGGTGGTGCAGGGTGTTCCCGGCTTCCTCGGCTATAACGAAGCAGCCCTGGACGTGATCCGGCATTCCACCTTCGTGCCGGCTCAAAAGGGCGGGAAACCCGCACCAGGATCCGTGGATATCCAAGTTAGATTCACCAAACTTGTGAATTGACGAGCTAGCTCTTAGGCACCGGCTTGCCGGCCCGGACCCACGCGGTCAGCACCAGATCCCCCAGGTCCTCGGCACTGCGCTGCAACTGCTGCTTCACGGTGGCGCCCTGGCTATCCCAGAAGATGGCCCAATAGGCGCCTCCACGCCTAACCCCACGCGCTTCCGGCGGCGTGGTGCGATCCGCTGCCCGGTCATCCGCCAACAGCTTCGGCACTAGCGCATAGGAATCCCGCAGCCATCGCCAGGGCGATTTGAGGACCTCCCCATCCAGTTTTGCGGGTCGCACCTCCAGTTCCGCTTCCACAATGTAGCGTTCCACGAGGCCCGACTCCCAGCGGCTGTGCACGCCCTTCTGGCCGGTCTCCTCGCCATCGTGGTTCTTCGTGCTGTGCAAGGGCACATGGGCATCGCCGACGTAGTGGCCCAGGGTCGCGGTGGCGAAGACGATCTTCTCGGGGTCCCCGGCCTGGAAGGCCTCCACCAGATCCTTCCAACGGTCCTGGATGATCCAGGTCACCTGGCCATTGGCGATGAACTCCGCGCTGCCCACCTGCTGGATGGCCTCGGCGATGGCGTAGGGCACCTTGTCGGCGCCGCCATAGATCTCCGCATCGAGGAAGTGGCGGGGGCCCTCCTTGCGGTCGTGGTTGCGCCAGGCATCCGGGTCCGAGGCGTGGTCGCGCAGGAAGTCTTCGCGCCCTGCGTACCAGGCCTTCAGCGGCGGCGGCAGGGTCCTCAGCATGGTACCGCTGATGATGCGGTGGCCTTTGCCCCCCCAGGCCTGCAGCAGGCCCGAGGCCGCCAGGAGCAAAGCCACCAGGCGCGGCCCGGATCCAGAGAGGGTCAGTGGCATCAGCGCGGAATGGTGCCGGTGCGTTCCCACCGGCTCCACTGGAAGAAATGCTGGGCGCCATCCGCGAAATTCTTGGCTACGTCCGTGGGGCCCTTCACGTCCCGGGCGCCGGTGTCGTCGTTGCCGCCTTCCCGGAAGCTCCACCACACCATGAAGGGCCGCCCCCGCAGCTGCTCGATGGGCACAAAGCCCCAGTAGCGGCTGTCGGCGGAATTGTCGCGGTTGTCGCCCATGCCGAAGACGCAGCCCTCAGGCACCGTGATGGGGCCCAGGTTGTCCCGGAAACCGTTGGTCGTTTCGTGCCCCTGGAGGTCCGCCTTGGCGATCTCGGGATCCAGGAAGGGCCACAGGCCGATCGGACGATCGCTCTCCACCGGGCCCATGGCGGCTCCTTCTGGCCAGGGGCCCCTCACCGGTCCATCCTCGCCGTTGAGGATGTGGTGTTCGAACTCGCCGGTGACGAGTTTGCCATTCACATACAGGTGTTTGCTCCGTACTTCCACCCGGTCCCCGGGCAAGGCCACGCAGCGCTTCACATAGTCCATGTCCCGGTTCATGGGATAGCGGAACACGATGATGTCGCCACGGTCCACTTTGCGCATGGGGAAGAGCTTGGCTTCCCAGTCCCACTGAGGTGTCGCGAAGATGAATTTGTTCGCCAACAGATGGTCGCCGATCATCATCGTGTTCCGCATGGAGGCCGATGGAATCGTGAACTGCTGCCCCACGAAGGTCTTGAAAAAGACGATCAGCAGCACCGCGAAGCAGGCCACCTCCAGGTTGTCCCGGATGGTGCCCTTGGCGGCGCCGGAGGGAAGGTGCCGGGTCTCGTCGGCCATGTCAGTTCCTCTTCCCGGGCGTATCGGTGAAACCGTAGCTCACCAGGCGATTGACGCTGACCCACTTTTCATCCTGGAATTCCTGGGTCTCGATCTCCCCGAGCTTCGGCAGGTAGAAGGTCCGGCGCCGGGGTCCTTGGCCATCCACCACTGCCACCGAATCCACCCAGACACCCAGACGGTCCAAGGTGTCGGGCACGATGAGCCCCAGCTCGGGCATGGCCGCGCGTCCCGCCACCCGGAAGCGGCGCCCCCGTTCCTCCCATGGCCGCACATTCGGAAAACCCTGCGGCAGGATCGTGAGGGCGGAGACGGCTGGCCCCTTAATCAGGCTCACGCCACCGTTCACATAGGCGAACAGCGCATCCAGCTCCCCTTGCTGGGTGGTGAAAGTCTTGGTCACGAATAGTTTGGAATCCACTTCCTCGACTTTGGCGACGCGCACCTGCAGCCGTTCCCGACCGCGCTGCTCCGCAGGCAGGCTGGGATTCTCGTAGGCCAGGGTGAGGCCGGCTTCCGTCGGGGCAAACATCGCCTTGGGATCGGGCTTTTCACAGGCGAGGGCCAGCCCCAAGCACGCGACCACCAGAATAGAATTCACGCGCGGCAGTCGTTTCACTTGTGCCCCCGACTGAATTTAGCCAGCAAGTCCGAAAGGCTGGCGGGCTCGGCTGAAGTGTCCTTGCCGGGCTCCGCAGGCGGCTCGAAGAGCATCCGTGCGGGCCGCGCCTCGGGCCGGCCCGAATCCCGTCGCGGTCGTTCGGACCGTTCGGCCCGGGGCCCCGGGCCGTCGGTGCGGGGTGGACGAGCTTCGCGCGGACCGGTGAGACCCTTGGAACCTTCTGGCCGGGGCCGGGGCTCCGAGCGTGGGCGGTCCGTCCGCTCGGATTTAGGCGTCCCCTCCCGCCGGGCCGGAGGGGGCCCCGGGGCGTTCGAACCGGTTTGGGCACTCGAGGAGTTCGCGATCCGCGGGATCCGTTCCGGGCGCGGTGGACGCGGTGGGCGGGGGGCGCGCGGAGTGGCCTCCGGCGCCGCCAGCAGCGCCTTCATGGACAACGCGATGCGCTTGGCCTGGAGATCCACGGCCATCACTTTCACCTTCACCACCTGGCCCACCTGCAGGACCTCGGAGGGATTCTTCACAAAGCGGTGGCTCATCTCACTGAGGTGTACAAGGCCATCCTGGTGCACGCCCACATCTACGAAAGCGCCGAAATCCGTCACATTGGTGACCACGCCCTGCAGCTCCATGCCCACCTCCAGATCGGAGGGCTTGTTGACGCCCTCCCGGAACTGGATGGCCTCGAATTTGTGGCGGGGATCGCGGCCGGGCTTCTTCAGCTCCGCGAGGAGGTCCATCACCGTTTCCAGGCCGAAGCGTTCATCGATGAACTGGTGCGCGTCCAGTTCGTTCAGTACCGCCTCATTGCCGATGAGTTCCGCCACAGGCTTGCCCACCGCCGCGCAGATGCGCTCGATGACGACGTAGGCCTCCGGGTGCACGGCGCTGGCGTCCAGCGGGTTCTCCCCGTCGCGGATGCGCAGGAAGCCCGCGGCCTGCTGGAAGGCTTTTTCGCCGAAGCGGCTGATGTCCAGGAGCTGCTCGCGGCGTTTGAAGGCGCCCTGCTCGAAGCGGTGCTGGACGATGTTCTTGGCCAAGGTCTCGCCGATGCCCGCCACGTAGCTGAGCAGGCGGTAGGAGGCTGAATTCAGGTCCACGCCCACGCGGTTCACGCAGGATCCGACCACGTCATCGAGGGCCTTCTTCAGCGCGGTCTGGTTCACGTCGTGCTGGTACTGGCCCACGCCGATGCTCTTGGGCTCCACCTTCACCAATTCCGCCAGGGGATCCTGGAAGCGCCGGGCGATGCTGATGGCACCACGCACGGTGACATCCAGTTCCGGGAATTCCTCGCGGGCCACGGGGCTGGCGCTGTAGACCGACGCGCCCGCCTCGCTCACCGCCACACAGGTGATGAAGCCGCGGTCCGTATCCTTCAGCCACTCCTTGATGAACAGCTCGGCTTCCCGGCCGCCGGTGCCGTTGCCCACCACGATCGATTCCAGCGGATACTTCGCCGCGATCTGCTCCAGGATGGCCCGGGAGCCCTCGATGTCGCGCTTGGGCTCCAGCGGATAGATCGTCGCGGTCTCCATGAAGGCCCCCAGCCGGTTGATCACCGCCAGCTTGCAGCCCGTGCGGATGCCGGGATCCACGCCCAGCGTGCAGACCGCTCCGGCAGGCGGCGCCAACATCAGGTGGTCCAGATTGGTCTGAAAAACCTTGATGGCCTCCACATCGGCCTTCTTCTTGGCCTCGATGCGCACATCCACCTCGATGGAGGGCGCCAGCAGCCGGTCAAAGGCATCCTGGGCCACGTCGGACAGGAACCGGCGGTAGCCGGAGGCCTCGGCACACGGGATCCGCCCCAGCAGCTGGCTGGTGAGCTTCTCGCGGTCCACCAGGAGCTTCACTGACAGGATCTCCTCTTTCTCACCGCGGCGCAGGGCCAGCAGGCGGTGGGAAGGGATCTTCTTGATGGCTTCCTTGAAGTCGAAGTAGGGCTTGAAGCGCAGGGCCTCCTTCCCGGCTTTCTTCTCGTCGCGGATGATGCTGTGCAGCACGCCCGAGTCATGGAAGACCTGCCGCAGCCAGGCGCGCGCCCCGGCCTCCTCGGAGACCCGCTCCGCCAGGATGTGGCCTGCGCCTTCCACGCACTCGCTCGGCGCGTTGAGGCCCTCTTCGCCCTCTTTGACGAAGGGCGCGGCCAGCAGCAGCGGATCGGCGCCGCTGGCATCCGCCAGCAGCGCGTCCAGCAGGGGCTCCAGGCCCCGTTCCCGGGCCACGGAGGCCTTGGTCTTTTTCCTGGGCTTGAAGGGGAGGTAGAGGTCCTCCAAATCCGCCTTCACCCAGGCTGCCTCGAGGCGCACCTTGAGCTCGTCGGTGAGCTTGCCTTGTTCGGCGATGGACTTCAGCACCGTGGCCCGGCGTTCCAGCAGATCTTTATAGTAGGCCGCGCGGTCCTGGATGGCATGGATGGCGAAATCTTCCAGGGAGCCGGTGGCCTCCTTGCGATAGCGCGCGATGAAGGGCACGGTGTTGCCTTCGTCCAGCAGGGCCATCACGGCGGCCACCCCCGCGCGGGGCAGCTTCAATTCATGGGCGATCCGGTCCAGCACTGACTCCACGGTTCTCTCCTGCAAAGTGCGCGAAGATCCGGAAAGCTGTGAGTCCAGTACCGGCGCCTGCCAGATCAGCGCGACGGGACATGATAGCGCAGAGAACGGGTCCGCACCGCCCCAGTGGAAATCCCGAAGGGCCTCCGCGGCTGGCCAGGATAATCTTTCCTGATAGGCGGAACCGAGTTCCCGAGTTCCGGAATTCCCGAGTGATCATGCCCAAGCCCCTGCACAACTTCCGCATCGTCGACCTGTCCCGTATTCTCGCCGGCCCCTTCGCCACCCAATTGCTGGCGGACCTCGGCGCCGACGTCCACAAACTGGAACCCCCCGAGGGGGACGCCACCCGCGGCTGGGGCCCGCCCTTCGAGGGCGAAGAGAGCGCCTACTTCCGCTGCTGCAACCGTGGCAAGACCACCGAAGCCATCGACCTGCATGAGGAGACGGGCAAGGCGCGGCTCTTCGAGCTATTGAAGGAAGCCGACGTGATGGTGGAGAATTTCCTGCCGGATTCCGCGGACCGCTTCGGCTTGGGCTGGAAGGCGCTCCACGCGAAATTTCCGAAGCTCATCCTGGCCAGCATCCGGGGTTTCGCCAGTGACGTGCCCGATTCTCGGCGCGCCGGCTACGACTTCATCATCCAGGCGGAGAGCGGGTGGATGAGCATCACGGGCGAAGAGGAGGGCCGCCCCATGAAGGTGGGGGTCGCCCTGGTGGATGTCCTCGCCTCGCTGTATTGCGCCAATGGCATCCAAGCGGCGCTGCTGCACCGCGAACGCACCGGCGAAGCCCTGCATGTGGAAGTGCCGCTCATGGAGGCCGCTCTCGCGGGGCTCGTCAATGTGGGCGCTGGCGCACTCATGACCGGCCAGGCGCCCCAACGCTTTGGCAATGCCCATCCCCAGATCGTGCCCTACCAGACTTTCCCTTGCCGGGATGGCGAAGTCGCCATCGGCGTCGGCGGCGACCGGCAATTCGAGGTATTGGCGCTGTGGCTCGGGCTGGACCTCGACGGACACCCCGCCTGGCGCAAGAATCGCGGCCGGGTGGAGGATCGCCAGAACCTGGTGGCCGCCATCAGCGAGGCCCTGATACCGCGGGACGTCGACGATGTGTTGGCGGTCTGCGAGCAGGACGCCATCCCCGCCAGCCGCGTCCGCACCATCGATGACGTGCTCTTCAAGCAGGCCGGCAAGCTGCATCAGCTCATCCAACCGCTCTTCGATGAGGACAGCAGCGTCATGGTGCCCACCCTGGCGACCCCCATCCTGCTGAATGGCCAGCGGGCCTGTGCGCCGCTTCCACCTCCAAAGTGGCGGCCATGAGGCCGCTCCAGTCCCTGCGGAATGCGGGGCTGCGCGGCACCCAGATCGAGGCCACGCGGGAGCGAGACGAGGCCAAGGCGCGGCGCGCCTGGTCCCTCTGCGTCGGGGAGGCCATGCAGCGCCAGACCGCCTTTCTCCGCCTGGCCCAAGGCCGCGTGGTGATCGGTGTCTGGGACCTCGGCATGATCCCAAGCCTGCGCCTGGCCGCCACTGCCGCCTGGCCCGATCTGCGGCCGCGCCTGGAACGGCTGACGAAGCTGCGTCTCACCGGCATCGAACTCGTCCCCATGGACCCGCCCCCGCCCCAGATACCTCGGGCTCCTGCCCCCAAGGACGCCTTCGCCGAAGCCCTTAAGCTGCTCCGGAAACACACCGCCTGACGCTCAAGGAATCAACGCTGGACGCGGCCTCCCAAACCATCTAGGATCAGAAGTCTTCGGGGCGTGGCTCAGCCTGGTAGAGCGCTCGGTTCGGGACCGAGAGGTCGGAGGTTCGAATCCTCTCGCCCCGACCAAAAAAGGGTGGCCTTTTGGGCCACCCTTTTTTGGTCGGCTCGAAGCATGGATTCGGACCTCCGAGCAGCAACCGCGTGGCGGTAGGGAAAGCTCGCGACGCCTGCGTTGTGAGCGGTCCGCATAGCCGATTCCCGGCCACAGCGGGTGCTGCGGTTGATGGCTGGCGGCCCGTGGTGCGTTAGAGGCGCTTTGCCGGCTTTTCCCGTGGGCCCCCTCAGAAGCGGATTCGGGCCTCCTCGCAGCAGCAAAGCCCTCGCGCGAAGCGCCAGGAGGCCTCGTCACACGCGTCCTTCGCCCTATGACATTCCCGTGGCACACTTGACGGCTGGCCTGATCGCGCGGAGTCACCCCACCATGACCGATGCATGCACCATCCTGACGACCTGCGGCAGCGAAGAAGCGGCACTGACCATCGCCGCAGCCGTGGTGGATCAGGGTTTCGCAGCCTGCGTGAACATCCTGCCGAATGTGAAGAGCTACTACTACTTCAAAGGCGAGACCCACCTCGACGAGGAGGTCATGCTCATCATCAAGACCACCGTGGAACTCTTTCCCAAGGTCTCCGAAGTGATCACGGACCTGCACACCTATGAGGTTCCGGAAATCCTGATGTTCCCCGTACACGAAGGGAGCGAGGCCTTTCTGGAATGGATCCGGGATAGTGTGCGGCGGCTGGTTTAGGCTCCCGGACCTTTGGGCGATGGCCACGATAGAACGGACCTGGACCTGCGATTCCGCAAGGCTGAGAGCTACAGGTTGAAATCCCCAGGCTGTAGTCTGTAGCTGTGGATTCCCACGGACGCAGCGGTCCCAAAGAAACCCACCGCCCGCAGCCCACCGCCCAGCGAGAGCCCGATATGGAACAGACCCTCAGCCTTGAATTCCTCCGCGTGGTCGAAGAAGCCGCCATCGCCTGCGCCCGGAGCATCGGCCACGGCCGCCGCAAGCATTCGGACAAGTTGGCGGTAGAGGCCATGCGGAAGGCCATGGAATCGGTCCGCATGGACGGCACCATCGTCATCGGCGAGGGCGAGCGGGATGAGGCGCCGATGCTCTTCATCGGCGAGAAAGTGGGCATGGGCCCGGACGATGGCCATCCTCCGGTGGACATCGCCGTGGATCCGCTGGAAGGCACCAACCTCTGCGCCACGGGCGCGCCCAGCGCCATCGCGGTGCTGGCGGCATCGGAAAAAGGCGGGTTGTTGCACGCGCCGGACCTCTACATGCAGAAGCTCGTGGTGGGCCCCGCTGCCAAAGGCAAGGTGCACCTCGACGCACCTGTCATCGAGAATCTCGAGGCCATCGCGAAAGCCCTGGACCGGAAGATTGGTGATCTTACCGTCACCGTCCTGGACCGCCCCCGCCATGATCAGTTGATCGCCGACATCCGCGCCGCGGGCGCCCGCATTCAGCTCATCGGCGACGGAGACCTGAGCGCCGCCATCAGCGCGGCGGTGAGCGGCACCGGCATCCATGCGGTGATGGGCATCGGCGGCGCGCCCGAGGGGGTGATCTCCGCCGCGGCACTCAAATGCCTCAACGGCGAGATCCAGGCGCGCCTCGTCGTGGACACCAACACTGCTTCAAGAGAGAACGCCGAGGAGATGGGGGTCGATTTCGATCGCATCTACAAGACCGAGGATCTCGCCCCCGGGAAAAACATCGTCTTCGCCGCCTGCGGCGTCACCACCGGCAATCTCCTCAAGGGTGTCCAGTTCTTCGGCCACGGCACCCGCACGAGTTCCCTGATCCTGACTTACGCCTCGGGCCTGGTGCGCTTCATCGACACGGTCTACAAGCATCCCGGCGAAACCATCACCGTGCGGTTCTGACCGGGCGTAGGCGGCCACCTTGCGCGAATTCCTCCGCAGCCGTTCCTTCCGCTGGATGATGAATTTCTGGCCCTGCTACCAGGGCTCCGGCGGGCGCATCACGCGCATCGCCGGAGACTGGAGTGAAGTCAGGGTGGAGCTCAAGCTCAGCCTCCGCACGCGGAACTATGTGGGCACCATCTTTGGCGGCAGCCTCCACGCAGCGGTGGATCCCATCTACATGCTCATGCTCATCCATCGCCTGGGGCCCGGCTACATCGCGTGGGACAAGGCCGCCACCATCCGCCTCCGCAAGCCCGGCCGCTGCACGCTGACCGCCAGCTTCAAGGTCGATGACACTGAAGTCGAAGCCATTAAGGAGGCCCTAGCCCTGGAACCCAAACTGAACCGCACCTAATAGGTGGAGCTCGTGGACGCGGCGGGGCTGGTCCATGCCGAGGTGGAGAAGGTGCTCCACATCGGCCGTAGAGCGAGCACCTAATCCAATCCATTGTCTCAAAATAACTTGAACATTGAGTTAGAAAACCGGCTTCAGGAGCCGTAGCAAAATATCCTGAACTGCACCGGTCATCATGTCTCGGACCCTAAGCCCGCCTGCAGTGGAAGACCAGGAACATCTTCTCATCACCTGTCCGGCTCCCGTCCAGGCCGCCCCAGGCATTCAGAATCTCGAAGCCAGCCTTCGCCAGCAGCCCGCGCATCTCGGTGTCCCCATAGTAGACTTGGCGGCTGCAATGGCGTCCGACGCTGCCGATACCCGTGGCGCCGATGCGCAACCGCAGCTGAGATACGTTGCAGTATCCGGCTTCCGCAAGATCCTGCTGCTCCAGCACCAGCAGGTCCCCGCGCCCGCGATACCACCAGCGGTCCGGCTGGTAGCGCCGCACAAATTCGGGATTCACCAGTTGGAAGATGGCCACCCCGCCTGGCCGCAGGGAGCTGTGGAGATTGGCGAGGATGCCGGGTGCATCTGGCCTTTCAAAACTGCCCCAGGTGCCACCCAGACTGAGAGCCACGTCGAAGGCCCCGGGTCTCTGGAAGGCCCGTGCATCGGCCTCGACGAGAGGCCCGCGAACACCTAGATTGATGCGCGCATACTCCAGGAAGGCGGTATTCAAATCCATTCCGGTGACCCGCCAACCCCGCCCTTCGAGAGCCCCCATCCAAAGCCCAAAACCGCAGCCGTGGTCGAGGATGTCGGGATCCGGAAAGGAGCGCAGGATTTGGGCTTCCAGGAAGCGCAGCTGCCCCTCGCTGGCATAGTGCGGGGCCAGCTCCCCGCCGAACAGATCGGGGTAGCTGGCATCGAAAAAGGGGCGTTCTGTGAACCCCAGCCCGCTCAGCACATCTTCCAAAATCACTCCCGCCACCAGCCAGGATCAGGCCGCGCGATCCTGCTCTGGCTCTGCCTCGGGGTCACCTGGCGCTTCGGGTTCGGGCGTGGGTTGCTTGGGTTTGGAGGTGCAGGTGGGTGGAGGAATCACCGCCACGAAGGTACCCGGAACGGAATCCTGCTCTGGTTCGTGCTCGGGCGAAGCGGGAGCCTCGGGCTCGGGTGAAGGTTTGGGCTGGGAGGTGCAGGTAGGCGGGGGGATCACGGCCAATTCCGCACCTAGTTGAGCCGATTGGTACAACCTATTGAAAGCCCGCTGCCAGAGCTCGC
>JANXPB010000039.1 GCA_025357545.1 Holophagaceae bacterium | reverse complement strand
GGCCAGCCCCGTTTTCTGGTTCCTCGCTGAATCAGGTGGGTAGCTTGGCCAGCCTCGGCGGCAGAGAGAAGGTTAGCTTGCCCGCCAGAAGGTAGGCGATGGCGATGAGGTTGCGGGTGGTGCGGTAGCCTCGGGCCTTGGCTTTGGCGGCCTGGAGGATGGAGTTGATGCCTTCGAGGAGGCCGTTGGTCAGGCCTTCCCTGAACCAGCGGAGAACGCCAGTTGAATGCTCCTTCAGTGTCTGAACGACTTTCTTCACGGGCTCCAGGTCACTGGCCGTCGCCATCTCGCACCAATCCCCAAGGAAGGTCGCTGCGGCCCTCGGATTGGCCTGCTCGTAGAAATCCTGGAGCGTGAGCTTCATCTGGTAGGCCGGCGAGGTCTTCAGGTTCATCGCCTGCAGTTCGCGCAGCCGCGTCCGCTGCGGAGCGCGCAGGTTCTCTGGGTTCTTCAGCCACCAGTACCGCGTCTTCCGCAACTCGGGCCGCTCCTTCGATTCCTGGCGTCGCACCTTGTCCACGGCGTCGCCCATGAGCTTCATCACGTGGAACCGGTCGAAGGTCAGGTGGGCCTTCGGGAACTGCGCGGCGAGCCCTTTGATGAAGGCGTTCGATATGTCGATGCAGGCTTCGCCGATCTGCGACGGATCGCCACCATGGGCTTCCAGATCCGCTTTGAACGCGGCGACCGTCGTGTGGTCCCGGCCCTTTGTTCCGAACAGCAGGCGTCGCACATCCATGTCCATGAACAGCGTGATGTAGTCGTGGCCTCGCCGCGCGGCCGTTTCATCCACACCCAGGCGCGTGACCCCAGACATGTCCACCTTTGCTCTCGCTTCGTCCACGTGGTGGTGCAACATTCGCCAGATCCGCCCATCGTGCTCGCCGATCAGCCGGGACACCGCCAGCGCGGGCATCTCTCGGACCAGGGCCATCACCAGAGCTTCGAACAGCAGCGTGAACCCAGATCCCGCCCGAGCCCAGGGCACCTCCACCTGCTTCACGCCATGGTCGTCGCACTTGCAGCGCGGCACCCGCGCTGTGAGATAGGCCGCGTGCTGGACCATTCCGCCTTCATGCGGAATAGGACCGCGCACGAAGTGCGGCGGCCCCGGAGGGGTGAGGGCTGGAAGCCCGAATCAAGAAGTCCAGGTGCCGCCAGGACTTCTCCTCCGTGTCGTGGGCCTTGGATGGCTTGCCGCACTCCGGGCAGGGAAACGACGACCCGCGCTCGAAATCCACCAGGATGTCCAACCGCCGGTCCTCCACCGAAAACTGGAGGGACTTCACCTCCCAGGGGGCCTTCAGCCCGAGAGCAGCCGTGAAGAGTGTGTTCTGATCCAGCCCAACATCATCGCCGCCTGCCGCGGAGGCTGGCCAAGCTACCCACCTGATTCAGCGAGGAACCATCTTTATCTGTTGAATGCAAATCAGTATCAGTGACCGGCCGGGGCCTTGTTCGCATCCTTCTCCACCGCCTTGTGCGGTAGGCGCGCGTCGATGTTCGCCAGTTCCAGGGCCGTCACGGCCATGGCCGTGGCCCCTTCATTCAAGGCCTCGGGCTTCACGTGCTCGAAGGTGTCGGCCTGGCTGTGGTGGGTGGTCGTGAAGTAGTCCTCGTCGTCCTGGATGCTGAAGAAGGCCGGCACGCCAGCTTCCATGAAGGGAGCGTGGTCACTGTCTTCGCTCTGTTCAAGGGGCAGTTCGCGCACTCCCATCTCGTTCAAGGGCGCGATGGCCGCAGCCATGAAGGGGCGCAGTTCCTCGCGGCCTTCCATGGCGAAACCACGAATTTTCCCAGTGCCCAAATCATCAATAAGCACCGCCTGGATGTCCTTCAATTCAGCCTCATGGGTTTTGACATAGGCTTTGCTGCCGAAGATCCCCTGCTCCTCGCCGCTGAAGAGCACCACCCGGATGGTGCGCCGAGGCTTCGCGCCCGAGGCCTGGATGGCCCGCAGGGCCTCCAGCACCGCCACGCTGCCGGTGCCATTGTCCGTGGCGCCGGTGCCCAGGTCCCAGCTGTCCAGATGGGCGCCCAGGATCACGACTTCATTGGGCTTCTGCGAGCCGCGGATCTCGCCGATGGAATTGTAGGCCTGCACGGGCTTCTCGGAAGCCGCACCGCCCAGGTTCAGTTCCAGCTCCAGGCTGCCGTGCTTCTCCAGCAGCCGCTTGAGCACGTTCACATGCTCTTTGTTCACGAAGGCCGCGGGCACGTTGGGGATGAAGCGGCTGCCCTTGGGCGAGCCGGTCATGGTGAGGAAGCCGCCTTCCTTCTCGGAGCCCATGAGGAAGGCCGCGATGCCTTCGCTGCGGACCGCGGCGAAGAGCTTCATCATTTTTTCGCGGCGCCCCTTCGGGTCGCCTTCGGATTTGGGGAAGGAGCCCAGCAGCACGATCTTGCCTTTCAGGTGGCCGATGAGGCCCAGCATCTCGTCCAGGGTCTTGCCCCCCAACAGGACCACTTCCCCTTTGAGCGGGCCATGGGTGGCGGGGCTCCAGGCCATTTGGGCCACCTGCAAATTAAGGCCGTTGTGGCCAATGATGCGGGCGGTTTCGACGCCGCGGGTCCAGCTCGGGCCAAAATCGTAGGCTTCGCGATGCACGTTCACCAGGCCGTAGGCCTGCATCCGCGCTTCCATCCAGGTGTGGGCCAGCACGAGCCGCTCGGAGCCCGTGAGCCGGGGTCCGATCTCATCGCACAGGTCCTGCAGGTTGGCCACGGCTTGGCCATGGTCCTTGATCTCGGCCATCACCTTGGCCGTGGAACTAGTGGGCGCCGCCGCCACGTACTCAGCGCCTTCGCGGGTGGGTTTGCCGTTCATCAGCACAGGCGCGGGGGCCTGGGCGAGGAGCACGGTAGAAGCAGCGAGGAGGAAGAGAAATCGGGGCATCAGGGGGCTCCAAGAAACAACCATCAGCTTACGAGGAAAGCCCTGTTTGCGTGTAGTCGCAAATTCGGCCAGGTTCGGGAGGCCCCTAGTTTCCGCACCGTCGATACCAAGGTTTGGAGGCTTGAGGGGCCTCGCCACCGTGGGGCATCCTGGGTAGGGGCTTGGTGGCAGCCCGAGGCTCAGGAATTCCTGTACAACGGATTTCGAGGGAGGGCCCGATTCGATTCGCGAAATGGATCTTCAACCCGGCGGGCATCTATGGGGTACTGGTCCTCGCGCCCATGCTGTTCATGGAGCGGCGTATCGGAGTGGAACTCCCGCCAGCCCTCAACCACCCGGAATATTTCTACGGCTTCCTGGCGGTGGGCCTCGACTGGCAGGTGGCCTTCCTGGTCATCGGGTGGAACCCCGGGGCCCTGCGGCCCCTGATGCTCCCCGCCCTGCTGGAGATATTCGGCGGATTGGCCGCCTTTACAGGGTTGTGGCTGGCGGGCCGGGTGCCCGCCCAGGTGGGCCTCTGGGGCCGGCTGGACGGAGCCTGGGGACTGCTGTTCCTGGTGGCCTACCAGCGGACGCGGACCACCCTGGAAAAACGCCTGGAATAAATCCCGGCTTTTGCGCTGGACCCCTTCCAGACTCAAGCGCGGAGGCCTGCCCATGCGCATCGGAATCCTGGGCTTCGGCCGCTTTGGCGCCGCGCTGGGCGAACTGGTGCTGGAAAGCGGCCTGCCCCTGATGGCCTGGGACCCGGCCGGAACGGTCCCGGTGACCTTCCGGGCCCAGGAGTCCGAGGAATTGGCGGCCAGGGCCCACGCGCTGGTGCTCGCCGTGAGGAAATTGGGGCGCTTGATGCCGTAGGCAACCATGAGGGGGCCGCCTCTGCGAGCCTCCGGCGAGCAGGAGGACGGCGCGGTGTGCCGTCCGATAGGCGGGAGCGCGCGACCCCTTAAAGAGAAACGGCCCCCTTTCGGGGGCCTTCCTCGAGCACGTACGAGGTAAATTTACGCGCCGAAGCGCTTGGAGACTTCGCTCCACTTGATGGCCTCGACGAAGGCCGTAAGGTAGTCGGGGCGCTTGATGCCGTAATCAACCATAAAGGCGTGCTCCCAGCTGTCCAACACACAGAGCAGGTCCTGCTCGATGGGCAGGCCCAGGTGGTGCTCGGCGATGAAGTAGGTGTGCAGCTTGCCGTCGCGGCGGTTGCGGGTGAGCAGGGCCCAGCCGGGACCGCTCATGGCGCAGGCCTTGAGGTCGGCCACCACTTTGTCCTTGCCGCCGACGGCGTCGAGGGCGGCTTGGAGACCGGCGCTGATGGTGGCGTCGGCGCCCAGGTTCTCGAAGTAGAGCTCATGCAGGAAGGAGCCGTTGAAGGCCACGGCTTCGCGGCGCTTCAGTTCCGTGTACTCATTGAAGGAGTAATTGGGTTTAGTGTTATCAGCGCTGGAGAGCTTTTCCTCGATCTCGTTGAGCTTGGTGATGTAGCCCTTGTAGAGCGTGAAATGCTGGTCCAGCTGGGCGTCCGAAAGGCCCTTCACGGCGCCTCCCTTCAGGTGGTCAAAGTTCTTGGCGGTGTAGGCCATGGTCGATCTCCTTATGGGGAACGTCCGGCCGAGACCGCCGGAACGCAAGCAGGTAGTTTAGCGGAACCTGGCCACGGCGCAGCTGCCGGAACCGGCCTTGGGTCAGCTGAGCTTCCATTCGAAGGGCGTATCCAACATGAGGCTGAGCATCAGGATTGCCCTCCGAACATGGCCGCCACGGCCTCGATCTCCGCCTGGGGCAGGCCCAGCACTTGGGCAATGCCCAGACCATAGGCCTTGTCGGCCCGGTAGAAATTGTGGATGGCGCGGAGCTGGACCATGCGGCCCGCCGGACGCATGTGGTTGGCGATGTTCGTGACCAGGCGTTGGCGCTCCCCGGCGGTCATGAGCTGGTAGAGGAGGCCCGCCTGCTCGAAGTCATCGGCACGGTCCACCTTGGGATACTCAGCGCGGGTGAAGGCCCCGCTGACCGGTGCGGCGTATTCTCGATGCTGGGGCGCCTCCACCAGCCCACCGTGGCTGTTGGGAAAGTAATTGGGTGCCGCGCCGCCATTGCCGTCCACCACCATGGTGCCATCCCGCTGGTGGTTCTGGGCCGAGGTGGCGTAAGGGCAGTTCACAGGGATCTGGGCGTAGTTGGGCCCCAGGCGATGGCGTTGGCTGTCCGGGTAGGAGAAGAGACGCCCCTGGAGGAGCTTGTCCGGGGAGGCCTCGATGCCGGGCACGAAACTGGACGGACTGAAGGCCGCCTGCTCGACCTGGGCAAAGTAGTTCTCAGGATTCTCATTCAGCACGAACCGCCCCAGCGGGATGCGGGGGTAGTCCTGGAAGCGCCAGACCTTCGTCACATCGAAAGGATCGTAGTGGTAGGTCTCCGCATGGTCGAGGGGCATGATCTGCACCGAGACTTCCCAGGCCGCCTCGCCGCCCTTGGCGATGTGCTCGAAGAGGTCCCGCGTCGCGTGGTCGGGGTCATGGGCGCAGACGTCTTTAGCCTCTTCAGCGGTGAGATTCTTGATACCGGCTTCGGTGCGGAAATGGTATTTCACCCACACCGCCTGGCCTTCGGCATTCACCCACTTGAAGGTGTGGCTGCCGAAGCCGTGCATGTTCCGGAAGGTGGCTGGGATGCCCCGATCCGAAAAGAGCACCGTGAGCTGATGGGTCGTCTCCGGGGAAAGCCCGTTGAAGTCCCAGAAGGCGTTGGCGTCCTTGAGATTCGTCTGGGGATTGCGCTTGTGGGTATGCACCAGGTCCGGGAATTTGAAGGCGTCCCGGATGAAGAAGACGGGCGTGTTGTTGCCCACCAGATCGTAGTTGCCCTCCTCGGTGTAGAACTTGACCGCAAAGCCCCGGGGATCGCGCTCGGCATCGGCGCTGCCCCGCTCGCCGCCCACCGTGGAGAAGCGTGCCAGCACCTTGGTCCTCCGCCCCACCTGGCCAAGGAAATTGGCCTTGGTGAACCGGCTCAGGTCATGGGTGACCTCGAAGCAGCCAAAGGCGCCGGCCCCCTTGGCGTGGACCACGCGCTCGGGGATGCGTTCCCGGTCGAAGTGGGCCAGCTTCTCGATGAGGTGGTGGTCCTGGAGCAGCACCGGACCGCGGTCGCCTGCGGTGAGGCTGTGCTGGTTGTCCGGCACCGGCGCGCCGAAAGAGGAGGTAAGGGGTTTGGGGTCAGGGGTGCTCATGGACTCTCCGTGGAAGGGCGGGGGATGTTATCGAAAGGCCCTCCCCAGGGACCATGGTGGGAATCTGGACAGGGCTGGGCTGCCCGCAACAGGTCGTGGGAAGGTGTCGCGGCAACGTGTCGCTGGAAGTTGGATCAGGGCGGTGCGGAGGCGGGCAGGCCCGAGAGGCGGCGGGCCAGGTCCGCCACGACGGCGGGATCGGCCTCGGCGTTCCAGTTGAAGAAGCCCTCTTTCGTCACGCGGTGGGGCGGCAAGCCCGCTGCCTGGAGGGCCGCCTCCATCGTCTTCACCATGGCCATGTTCCCGACCAGGTGGACGTGGGTGTTCTGCAGCCGGGGCAGGAAGGCGGGGGCATGGTCGGTGATCCTGCCCCGGAGACCTGCCCAGCTTGAAGAAGGTCGACTTACGATGGGCGTGCAGAGGAAGGTTCCGGGCCCTGCGGCGAGGGCCTCCAGTTCGGGGCCGAGGGGCAGGTCCGCTTCTTCGCGCACGCCGACGACCAGATGGATGGGGCGCTGCTCGCCCTCCATGAGCGACCGGGCTGCATACCCCCATAGGGGGCCGAGGCCCGAACTCGTGCCGCAGCCCACGATGACCTGGGCCTCGGCGTCCACCTCTTCGTGGATGGGGCTGTGGTGTAAGCCCGAGATCTCAGCGGCCCCGCCCGGGGGCAGCGCCGCGAAGGCGGGTGTGAGCCGGCCCTCGGGAATCACACGGTAGATGAACGTGAGCACTCGGTTTGCTTCATCGGCGCCGCACACCGTGTAAGGGTGCCGGTGCAGGCCAGCGGGCGTCATCAGCCGCAGCGCGACCACATGGCCGGGCGCGAAGGGGAACGGCAAATTATCCGGAAGCCGCAGGGCTGTTAGTTGCGTGCCCCGGGCCACCGGGCGGTTCTCCACCACCTCCGCCCGGCGCCAGCTCGAGGTCCAGTCGGTCAAGCCTGCATCTCCCGGAGGAACCAGGCTTCCTTCTGGTGGAGTTGCACGAAGCGCGTCAGCAGGTCGGCGGTGCCGGGGTCGTTCTCCCGGGAAGCCAGCTCGATACCCTCGTGCAGGAGGCGGATGACCGTCTCCTCGCCCGCCAGCGCCTCTGCCAGCATGGCTTTAGGATCGAGCTTCTTCTTGGGATTGCTGCTCTTCACGGCGCTCTGGGCCTCCATTTGGGAAGGCGCATGGATGGGCGTCCCGCCCAGTATGCGGATGCGCTCGCCCAATTCGTCGATGGTGCCTTCCACGGTGCCGTGCAGGTCGTCGAAGCGCAGGTGGTAGTCGCGGAAATGGGGACCCGACACCATCCAGTGATAGCGCTTGGCATTGAAGCCGAGGATCCAGGCGGTGGCCAGTTGTGCATTGAGATGGTGGATAAGGCTTTGACTCATGGGAACTCCTTGAAAAGGCGGTGACAGCTTAGCGGGCTTGGATGACATCCGGATTACCTATCCAGGCTCTCCAAGGTTCCGGAGGGGCGAAGCGGCCCCGCAGCGCTGGATGGTCCGCAACCAGAGCCACGGGGATTCCGCCCACTGGAACGAGGTAGCGCAGCGCCAGCACCGCCGGGAGGCGGTCCTCGGGCCCCGCCGCGCCCCGGTCCACCTGGGGCGCCACCTGGGCGCCCGAGGCGAGTTCCAGCGTTAACTGCTCAGGGAAACCCTTCAGGCGGTCCAACATTTCGTCCCTCACTTCGGCTGGAAAACCCAGGAGCAGGCTCGCGGCGATGGACAAACCTCCATATTCACGGCGGGGCGTGAGCACCGCGAAGGCGGCCCGGGCTTCCGCTTCCTCTGCGGCAACGATGGACGCCAGCGTCTTGCCTTCGGCCCAGAGGGTTTCCACCACCTGGTCCTCGACGCTTTCCTGGGTTTCCGGTTGGAAGACGATGCCCGGAGCCAGTTCCAGCCGCAGCCGCCAGGCGCGGTCCAGGTGCGGCTTTCGGGCCAGATAGCGGCTCCTCTCGGTGGCCGGGTCGAAGACCAGGCCCATGGAGATTCTAGGGCTCATAGCGCTGCAACACCCTGCTCCAGTTTCGCCAGGGCGGACTGGAAGCGCCTGGCGTGGAAGCGCTCCACCTTGGCGAGGGTTTCGAACCAGGCGGCGATCTCGGTGTGGCCCTCGTCCCGGGCGGTGCGCGCGAAATCCGGGTACATGTCGGTGTACTCATAGGTTTCGCCGGCCACCGCCGACCTGAGGTTGGTGATCGAGTCGCCCAGGGGCAGGCCTGTGGCGGGGTCGCCGGCTTGCTCCGCCAGGAACATCAAGTGCTTGAGCGCGTGCCCGGTCTCGCCGTCGGCGCTGTGCTTGAAGAGGTCCGCCACTTCGGCGAGGCCCTCCTTTTCGGCTACGGCAGCCATCCAGGTGTAGCGGCGGTTGGCCTGGCTCTCGCCGGCGAAGGCGGCTTTCAGATTCTCGTGGGTCTTGGATCCAGTGAAGCTCATCAGTTTCCTTTGCAGAGGCCTGCCGGTTGCGGGCTTCGGGCAAATTGCCAAGGCCGTGCCAGTCCCGGAAAGCGGCTGAAATACTGGGTTCCCGGCCTGCAGCTGCCTTGAGCCCCTGAGTGATTTCGCGCTCTGCCGTTGAAGTTAGTCTCGAAATGCCGAGAATGGAACTACGAGGTTCCGATGTCCCTGGTGAAACCGAAGGATCCCCTGGAAGCCGCCCTCACCGGCGCCCGCATCGTGGAGGAGGTCGGCGACCTGCTCACCCTGGGTGATGACCCCGAAGCCCTGGTGCAGCGCGCCTTCCAGCGGCTGGGCCAACTGGTGCCCTTCGACCTGGCCACCGTGCTGCTGCGGGAAAAGGAGTACCTGGAGGTCCGCTACGCCATTGGCCCTCTGGTCACGCCCAACCTCGTCGGCTCGCGCATCGCCATCCACGGAAATTCGCGGCTCGTGGCCGCCATGAAGAGCCGCCAAGCCAGGAGCTTCGAGGAGCACGACTCCGGCGAGGACACCTTCCACGGGATCCTGGAATTCCCTGACAGCCACAGCTGCCTGGTGGCGCCGCTGAGGGCCAGCGGCGAGGTTTTCGGCCTCATGACCCTCGACGCGCTCGTGTGCCGCCAATACCCGGAAAGCGTGGAGCGCCACGTGTCCACCTTCGCCAGCCTGCTGGCCCTGGCGCTCAAACAGGCGGATCACCTCAAACTCCTGGCCGAGCGGGAACGGCGCCTGGCCGATGAGGTGAGCTTCTTCCGCGCCCAGGCTCTGCGGGAAGTGATGGCCGAGCCCCTCCGGGCCGAGAGCCTCCCCATGCGCGAGGTGGTGGAGCAACTCCGGCAGGTGGCCTCGGCCCACACCACGGTGCTGCTGTCCGGCGAGACCGGCACCGGGAAGGAGAAGGTCGCCCAGACCCTCCATCACCTCTCGCCCCGCCGTGACCGACCCTTCATCAAAGTGAACTGCGGTGCCCTGCCCGGCAGCCTCATCGAAAGTGAGCTCTTCGGCCACGTGAAGGGCGCCTTCACCGGCGCCAACAGCGCGCGCAAGGGCAGGTTCGAGCTGGCCGACGGCGGGACCCTGTTCCTGGACGAGATCGGCGAGCTGCCCCTGGACCTGCAGCCCCGCCTGCTCCGGGTCCTCCAGGAGCGCGAGATCGATCCAGTGGGTTCCGAAAAATCACGCAAGGTGGACGTCCGGCTAATCGCCGCCACCAACCGAGATCTGGCGGAGATGGTGGCGCAGGGCACCTTCCGGCAGGACCTTTACTACCGGCTGAACGTGTTCCCCATCCGCCTGCCCCCGCTGCGCGAGCGGCTCCCGGACCTCCGCGCCCTGGCCGAAGGCTTTCTGGACCGCTTCGGCAAGGAGAACCGCCGCCCCGCGCCCCGCCTTACCCGCGAAGCCTTGAAACAGCTGGAGGGCTATGCCTGGCCGGGCAACGTGCGGGAACTCTTCAACATCCTGGAACGGTCGGCGATCCTCTCGGCGGGCCGTGATCTAAAGTTGGATGCCACCCTTTCCGCCCCCCGCTCCGCCCGGGCTCCCCACACCTGGGACCAGCAGGAGCGGCGCTATTTCGAGGACCTGCTGCGGGCCACCCGGGGCAAAATCACCGGCGAGAAGGGCGCCGCGACCCTCGCAGGGTTGGCCCCCAGCACTTTGATCTCGAGGCTCGAGAAGCTGGGCATGAAACCCGGGGACTTCCGGCTCTGAACCTCCGGTTCAGCTGATCCAGCGCGCGATGCCGAAGGCCGCCGCCGCCGCCGCGCCGCCCACCAGCACCGTCTGGAGGGCGCTGCGCAGCACTGGGACGCCCGTGAAGCGGCCCTTCACACCCCCGAACAGGGCCAGGGCGCCCAAGGTCACAGCCACCGACACATAGAGCGCCCGGTTCGCCTCGCTCAGCATCATGTAGGCGCTCAAGGGGATGAAGCCTCCTACGGCGTAAGAGGCCGCGATCGTGAGGGCGCTCTTCCAGGAGCGGCCCGGGCGCGGCGCCTCCAGGCCCAACTCAAAGCGCATCATGAAGCGCACCCAGTCCTCGGGCCGCTTGCGCAGGGATTCCACCACGCCGGCGCTTTCCTTGGGATCGAGGCCGTAGAGCTGAAAAATTTCCCGTACTTCCTGGGCCTCGGTTTCAGGCACCGTTTCGATCTCATGAGCCTCGCGCACCAGTTCATGGGCGTAGTGCTCCGCGTCGCCCCGGGCCGCGAGGAAGCCACCGAGTCCCATGGCGATGGAGCCCGCCGCGATTTCCGCCAGGCCTGCGGTCACGATCAGGTGGGTCTGAGAGATGGCGCCCGTCAGCCCCGCCGCCAGCGCGAAGGGCACCGTCAGCCCGTCCGACATGCCGATGACCACATCCCGCACCGCATCCCCGGCGGTGAAGTGCTTCTCGATGTGCGGTGTCGATGGCATCCCTGCCCTCCGGATCCGTGGAAACGATCTTGCCATTGAAAGACCGGTGCGAACGTAGGCCTTCACCACCGCATCGGGGGGGTGGGGGCCAGGATGGCCACTGCTGAAGAAACTGTAATCTGCATCACACGGGCCCAAGGCCTGAAACCACCGTCATTCCTGCATTTCAATGGACCGTGGCGGCCGGTGCGGATTGCCCAGCCCCCGTGCGAGAATTTCCTGTCCGCACGTTTCGAGCGGGGCAGGAGATGGCACCGTGAATCGCACCCTACTGACTGGCATCGTGGTGGGCCTACTCGCGGGCTTCATCATCGGATACTTCACGGGCACCAGCCATTCGGCGGAGCAGCCGGCGCCCATCGCCCCAGCGGTGCAGATGGCGCCCCCTGGCATGCCTGTGGCCGCCCCGCCCGGCATGGGTGGCCCGGCCGGCCTACCTGGCGCCCCCCCCGCGGCGCCATCCGTGGAGGCCCAGGCGCGGATCTTCGGGGCCGAGCAAGTGGTGGCGAGAGAACCCGGCAACCTCCAGGCCTGGGTGGCCCTCGGCAACGACTACTTCGACACCCATCAGTCCCAGAAGGCCATCAACGCCTATACCAAAGCCCTTGAACTGGACCCGAAGAATCCTGACATCCTGACCGACCAGGGCATCATGTACCGCGAGCTGATGGCCTTCGACAAGGCCGTGGCCAACTTCGAGAAAGCCGGCAAGCTCGATCCCAAGCATGTCCAGAGCCTCTTCAACCTTGGCATCGTCTATGCCATGGATCTGAAGGCCCCCGACAAGGCCGCCAAGGCCTGGAACCGGGTCATCGAGATCGACCCCGCCGGACCCCAGGCCGCCAAGGCCCGGCTCGCCCTCGAAAACCTCCGGGCCCACCGGCCCATCCAATAATCCATCCCCTAGCCGCTGGGCGGCCTCAAGCTTCTCCCGGGCCCAGCCCGAGGCGCGCAGCCAGGTGATCGCTGGGCTCCGTTCAGGCCAAGGGTGCCAACCCGAAGTGCGCTCGAGTTCTTCGGCATCGAAAGACCCAGGCAGACAGCCCCGTCCCTAACGCCACGGCCCCGAGGATGCCAGCCATGCGCAGCCAAGGGGCACCGGCTGCCTGCCGCGCCAGCCCCACCATCAGCCCCGTGCGCACCCATTCAAGGGCGCCCAGCAGCAACAGCGCCTGGATCAGCCTCGCGGCCCAGGGCTGGCGGATTGCCAAGAGCACCGGCAGGGCCAGCACCGCCGCAAGGGCCAGCCACTCGCCCCCCCGCCGAAAGTGGGCCGCCAACAGGAGTGCTGCAAGCACGATGGGGAGGAATTGGAGAGTGAGCATTAGGCCCTTGCATCAAGGCGTCCGGCTTGCTGGCAGGGTCAGTCGCCCCCGGCCCTTTTCGCCTTGCCGATGAAGGCGGCGCCAAGCCCGGCGAAGGCCACCGCGAGGATGTAGAACCAGGTATGCCCGCCCAAGGCGGCCGCCACGAACCAGCCGGCACCCGCCAGGATGAACAGCACACCGCTCAACTTCAGGTTCTCGGGTTTCATGGGTTCCACTCCGGCGCTTGCCCCCACCCTAGCAGGATGCGGCGGACCGAGTGCCGACTCCACCGAGCCCCCCCGCGATCAAAGGTGCAGTTGCCAAAACCCCACGTTGATCCGGCGCTCGAATTTCCGGCCCACCTGCGGGAACCGCGCCACCGCCTGGAACCCGCACTTCTCATGGAAGGCCACGCTGGCGGGATTGGGCCGCGCGATGCAACCCACCGCCGCGTGGAATTCACGCCGCCGCAGGTCCTCCAGCAGAGCAAGGTAAAACGGGATCCCCAAGCCCGATCCGCGCGCCTCGTCACGAACGTAGATCCTGGTCTCCACGGTGCGGTCGTACGCGGCCCGGGCGTGCCACCGGGTGGCGCAGGCATAGGCCAGCACGCCTTCCGGCGTCTCGGCCACCCCCCCACGGATAGGTCGCCGTGACGGTATCGATGCACGCCGCCATGTCCGTCGATGCGACCGGTTCCTGCTCGAAGGTGATGGCGGTCCCTCCGACATAGGGATTGTAGATGCCGCAAATCGCCTTCGCATCCCTGCTAGCCACTTCCCGAATGACGGACCCCATCTTGCCTCCAGGACAACCACATGACCATGCAGCCATGCCCTACTCTGCCTGAACCGCCCTCGCCGGGAACGAACCTGGGTTCAATCGGAATAGGCAGTAGATGAACGACTGCACGGTCCCAAAGGGAGTGGCATGGGCCTCCTGCTCATGGCGTAGCAGGGTGAAGGCCTCGCCCACTTCCGTGTGCAGGCTCTCAGCACTGTAGCGCTGCACGGCAAGGCCGCTGCACTTGTCGGGCCCGTCCTCGGCGAAGGTAGCGATGATCATGTGGCCCCCAGGCCGGAGCGCCCGCTGCACGGCCTGCAAGTAGGCCAGGCGGTCTCCAGCGGCCGTGAGAAAATGGAAGACCGCCCGGTCATGCCAGAGATCGAAAGCCTGCGATGGCAACTCAGCTTGCGTGATGTCTGCCTCCAGCCATGTCAGCGCAGCGCCAGGCTCACCCACCCGCGCCTGCGCCGCACGCAGGGCCGCAGCCGAGAGGTCCAGCACCGTGAGGTCCGTGTGCCCCGCCGCCAGAAGGTCGTCCACCAGGGTAGAAGCGCCGCCGCCGATATCGATGATGGCGGCCGAAAGGGGGAGGCCGGTCTGCTCGATGAGGCTCAGGGACCGCACCGCCCGGGGCTGGTACCAGCTCACCGCATGGGCGGCCTTGGTGGTGTAGACACCTTCCCAGTGATCTTTCAGGTTCATGCGGGCCCTCGGCTAGAACATGCTGTTGCTGATGAGGGCTTTCTTCGGGACCACCTGCAGCACGTCCCAGTGTTCGATGATCCGCCCCTCCGCATCTAAGCGGAAGATGTCGATGCCGGCCCACTCCCGGTCCCGGTCCGTGGGCCACTCCTGGGCGCAATGGCGCACGACCAAGTCTCCCTCGGCGACGGAGCGCAAGAAGCGCACGCGTTTGCCGGGGTATGCCCGTGCCATGCGTTCGAAGTAGTCGATGAAGGCCTGCTTCCCATCCGCCACCTGGGGATTGTGCTGAGTGTAGGTCTCCCCCACGTAGCACTGGATGGCTTCCGCAGGCCGCGACTGGTTGAACATCAAGTCGTAGAAGGCCATGGCATTCTGGCGATTGCGTTCAAGCTGGCTGTCCGTGGGCGCCTCCGGCAAGGGTCGTGGTTGGCCCAGCATGGGAGCGCTCATCGCCCGGGTCAACTCAACGCCCACGATGGCCTCCACCGCGGGCCGCCAAGGGCGGCCCACGGGAGCGTCAGGCGATGAAGGAGCTTCCGGACCGTGTTGCATTGGGCAAGTCGGTGGGTTGCTGAGCCGCCATGGCCGGGGGCGTGGCAAACCAGATCGAGGTGAGCGCAATGATCAACAACACGCTGTACTCGACGCCATTGCGCCCACCGCCCACCACAAACCAGCCTTCCCGGCCATGCACCAGGAGGATGCCCATGAGCAGAATGAAGATGTGGCCAGGCACCACCAGGCGCACGCAGCGGCCCCACAACAGGCAAACGGTGCCACCCAGCTCGAAGATCGTGATGGCCCAGGCAAGGGCGAAGCCCAAGGGCAGGCCCTGGGACGTCAGGAACTCGCCGAACCTCGCCACGTTCCATTTGATCATCCGCGAAAAAGGGTGCACACCGATCAGCACTGCGACTCCCACGCGAAGCAGGAGGAGTGCTCGCGGGGATAACCCAGCCCGAGAAGCTTGATTTTGCATAAGGTCAGGGCT
Source organism: Holophagaceae bacterium (assembly GCA_025357545.1). GTDB lineage: Bacteria > Acidobacteriota > Holophagae > Holophagales > Holophagaceae > JANXPB01. The sequence continues at coordinate 3,404 of JANXPB010000039.1, read as the reverse complement.
CCTTGAGGGGGTTGAAACGGCCTCGCGGTTGGGAGACCTGAAATGAAACCTTCAGGCCAAGGCGTTGAAGATAACCCTTCCAACTACGCCTGGAAGCGGGGCCAGGGGCAGAACGGCCCACCTCGGGGTGAATCGAATTATTCACGGTCAGGGCCTCTGGAAGCCCGATCAGGGCTACCCTCAGCGGGCCTCCGGCACTCCATCAAAGAATTCAACGACCCCGGTTTCCAGGGAATACTCGGCACCCACGACCAGGAGTCCATCGTTCTGGCTCAGCTGCTCCAGGACTTCCGAGCCGTGCCGTAGGTGGTCTGCCGAAGCCCGGATGTTGGCCCGGACGGCCTGCCGCACCAGAGCCTCGGCATCGTTCCTCAGCTCCGTGGCCAGGAGCCCTTCCACCGAAGGCCTGACGCGGTCGACGATGGACCGCAGATTCCGCGACTGGTTGACCGTCGGCCGTTGCAGTTCATCCAGCGTCGCCAGGATCGCCCCGCACTGGGAATGCCCCAGCACCACCACCAGCCGGGTGCCATAGCGCTCCGCGGCGAACTCGACGCTGCCCACCTGGGAGGATGCCACGATGTTGCCGGCCACCCGGATGACGAACAGATCGCCCAGGCCCTGGTCGAACACGAGCTCGGCGGGCACCCGCGAATCGGAACAGCCCAAGATGATGGCGAAGGGCTCTTGCCCGGCTGCCAACTCATTGCGGCGCTTCTGGCTCATGGGTGTGTCCTGGCTCCGCAGATCCGATGCGAAGCGGCTGTTGCCCTCTCGTAAACGATCAAGTGCCTCGCGCGCTGAAATCATGGGCGAATCATCCTTTCATCCGAAGAGGAAAGTTAACCTGCCTGGCCGCGGAACGCCAAGCCGCAGTGGTGGCAACGAGGGCTGAAGGCAATGGATTCCGGCACCTCCGAAACCCTCCACCGGGGCCCCAAGGGGAGCCAGTGCTCCGGTCAAAGCTTTCATCGGCAGGCGGTCCAGCCGCAGCCTTGTACACCGGGCCGCCGCAGGCCTTCCCTGACGGGCTGCCTCCTTCAACTCAAAATCTAAAACTGAGCCTGGTGGTTACGAAAACCGACCCATCGTTTTGAGTATGAATCCCCATCGTTTTGAACGATTCCTTTGCGTTGACCTAGGTTCATCAGCACGTTTATCATTTCCAATATTTTAAACTAAAATATTGAATTAATTATGGTTATTAATATTGAAAAGAACCCGTGGTCAAAACGGCACGCTGCTTGATTGGTTCTGGGCAGCTAGTAGAGAACTAGGCTGTTCGAACTTATGGCCTTTCATCAATAACGGTTTGCCTCCCCGGGTTGGATCGCTTCCACCCACCAGGGTAAAGGAGTTGGAAAATGATCACCATTTTGATCGTCGTGTTGGTACTGATGTTCCTGGGAGCCATGCCCACTTGGCCCCACAGCAAGCAGTGGGGCTATTACCCCAGCAGCGGCCTAGGCCTCCTCGTCCTGGTTCTCGTCATCCTGCTCCTGATGGGCAGGATCTAACGGGGCCCAGTCGTATAGCGAAGGCAGAGGTCGATGGTGGTTGAATCGAGGGCGTACTCGGGGTGCTGTCGAGATCGAGGCCGATGCCATCGTCGCAGTAGAGCTTGCGGGCACGGCGGATGCGCAGCTCCGCAACCTCTGCCCAGATGCGCCAATCTCGCCGTTCCTTGGCATCCGTCAGGGTCGAACGCCTGACCGGCTGGCGGAAATCCATTCCGTGTAGCTTGGCGGGATTTACCGCAAGGCCGGCCTCGACATCCCGAAGGCTTTCCCACCAGGTCAATTGGGCAAAGGCCATGGCCCGAAATGGCCCGCAGTAGGGGAAGGTGCGTGTCCTGGCCTCTCCTCCGTGGCGATCCACAATCCGCCTGAACGAGGTCCATGGCATGCAGACCATCAATTGCGCGAAAAGCGTTAGGCCGGGATTCATGGGCGGCACCTTTTCCCCATTTTTGGGGAGGGCGCAAACGCCTGTTCAAATCGACACCAACTAAATTTGCCTCCAAACCCTTACTGGGCTTGAATCTGCGAAGACAGGGTACCAAGTTAAGCAGACACTTGTGAAAAGCCACATAAAACAGAAGGTGCCGAAGACGAAAGGAATACCGCCAAGAAAACTGGTTCTTCGCTGTTGCATGTGGGTAATGGAATCCGGGTGGGAACTGCATTGAAGTCGAGTTTGCCTGCAACGAGGTAGGCGATGGTGATGCGGTTCTGGGGATTCCGGTGGCCTCGCGCCTTGGCGATGGCGACTTGGATGAGGCTGTTGATGCCTTCGATGAGGCCGTTGCTGATCTGGCTACGCCACCCGTTGAGGAGGCCCCTCCGGGTGGAATTGGAAGGTCCCGGCCACCTTCACCAGAGGCCCTATTCCACTGGCACGGGCCAGTGTGCGCCAAGCGTTGAGGAACACACCACCGGCGCGTCGCTTGGGCTGTTCAAGGCAGTCCTGGAGCAGGAGCTTCATCTGATAGGCCTCCACTGTCTGGAGATTCATCGCCTTGAGCTCCTTGAGCCGAGCCTGTTGGGATTTCGTCCGGTCACCGGGGTTCCGCAACCAGTGGTGGCGGGTCTTCTTGAGGCCCGGTGTGGAAGGCGACTCCTCCCGCCGCACGGCGTCCAGGGCGTCATTCATCAGCTTCATCAGGTGGAAGCGGTCGAGGGTGATCTTGGCTTTGGGGAGGTGGGCCTGGATGCCCGAAATGAACGCTGGCGACATGTTGCAGCACACATCGCGGATCTGCTCCGCCGTCCTGTGGTGGGCCTTCAGATCCTCCACGAAGGCGCCCAGGGTGCCGCCATCCTTGCCTTCCGTCCCGAACATCAGCCGCCGCAGATCTGAGGTCCATGAAGAAGGTGAGGTCGTTGTGCCCGCGCCGCTAGGACTTCTCGTCCACACAGATCGTCTCGACCTTGGAGCAGTCCAGCTTCGCCCATGCTGCCTCCACAGGGTGTTTCAGCACCCGCCAGATCCGCGTGTCGTGTTCCCCCACCAGCCTGGCCACGGCGTTCACGGGCATCGCGCCGACGAGGACCATGATCAGGGCCTCGAACCTGAGCGTGAACCCCGACCCCTTCCACCCCCAAGGCACATCGACGGTCTGCACACCGTGCTGTTCGCACTTGCATCGAGGAACCCGGGCCGTGAGATAGGCCGCGTGTTGGAAGAAGTCCAAGTGGCGCCAGGTCTTTGCCTCTATGTCGTGGGCCTTGCGGGGCGGGCCGCACTCAGGACATGGAAAGGAGGCCCCCGCTGGAACGCCACCAGGATGGCCAGCCGGCGCTCGTGGGCATTGACCTCCAGCGACTTCACCTCCCCTGGAGGTTGAAGCCCGAGGGCCGCCGGGAAGAGTAGGTTCATGTCCAGCTCTCCAGTGGACCAAAAGC
>JANXPB010000139.1 GCA_025357545.1 Holophagaceae bacterium | reverse complement strand
GGACCTCACCAAGCTGGGCTTCGAACCGGAGAGCCTGCAGCGTTGGGAGCGCCAGATCTCCAAGCCCTACGGCATGGTGCTGGTGACGGGCCCAACGGGATCGGGGAAGACGAACACGCTCTACTCCTCCATCGCCAAGCTGAACCAGCCGGATGTGAACATCATGACCGCCGAGGATCCGGTCGAATTCAATTTCGGCGGCATCAACCAGGTCCAGATGAAGGAGCAGATCGGCCTCAACTTCGCCGCGGCCCTGCGATCTTTCCTCCGGCAGGATCCCAACATCATCCTGGTCGGTGAGATCCGGGATTTCGAGACGGCGGAAATTGCCATCAAGGCCAGCCTCACGGGCCACCTGGTGCTCTCCACCCTGCATACGAACGACGCCCCCAGCACCATCAACCGGCTGATGAACATGGGCGTCGAACCCTTCCTGGTCGCCACCTCGGTGAACATCATCTGTGCCCAGCGCCTGGTGCGGCGCATCTGCGCCAATTGCAAAGAGCTGGACCCCACCATTCCCCCCGCGGAGGCCTTGCGCAAAGTGGGTTTCAGCGATGAGGAGATCGGCCGGCTGAAGATCATGCATGGCCGCGGTTGCGACACCTGCAACAAGAAGGGCTACAAAGGGCGGGTTGGACTCTACGAAGTACTGGAGATGTCCGAGACCCTGAAGGACATGGTCCTGACGGGCGCTTCAGCTATCGAGATCCGGGAGCAGGCGGTGAAAGAGGGAATGATCACGCTCCGGCGCAGCGGGTGCCGGAAGGTGCTGGACGGGGTCACCACCACCGAGGAAATCGTCCGCGAAACAGTCGTCTAACCCTAGAGCCCAACGAGCTCATTTGCGAGGCACACCATGGCCGAAGCCAACTACGTCGTTCCCCTCCAGCAGCTCCTCAAGACCATGGTGGAATACGGCGGCACCGACCTCCACATCACCACAGAATCGGCACCCCAGATCCGCATTGATAGCCGCATGGTGCCCCTCAAGCTGCCCCCCATGGACGCCACCCAAACCCGCTGGCTTTGCTATGGCGTGATGACCGATCAGCAAAAGCACCGGCTGGAAGAAGACCTTGAAGTGGATTTCTCCTTCGGCCTTCAGGGCATCGCCCGATTCCGGGCCAATGTCTTCAACCAGCGCGGCGCCACCGCGGGGGTCTTCCGCACCATCCCCGAGAATATCCGAAGCTTTGAGCAGCTGGGCCTGCCTCCAGCCATTCAGACCCTCTGCGACAAGCCCCGGGGCCTGGTGCTTGTGACGGGGGTGACCGGGTCGGGTAAATCCACCACCCTCGCCGCGATGGTGGACAAGATCAACGCCGAGGAACCGCTGCACATCCTCACCATCGAAGATCCGGTGGAATATGTGCACAAGCACAAGCGCAGCCTGGTGAACCAGCGCGAGATCCACGCTGACACGCACAGCTTCAAGAAGGCGTTGCGCTCAGCCTTGCGCCAGGACCCCGACGTGGTGCTGGTGGGTGAGATGCGGGACCTGGAGACCATCGAATCCGCGCTGACCATCGCCGAGACGGGTCACCTGACTTTTGGCACGCTCCATACCAATTCCGCGACCCAGACCATCAACCGCATCATCGACGTTTTCCCTAGCCACCAGCAGAGCCAGGTTCGGGCGCAGCTCTCGCTGGTGCTCGAAGGGGTCGTCTGCCAGAGCCTCATTCCCAAATCCAGCGGCAAAGGGCGGGCCCTCGCACTGGAAGTGATGATCCCGAACTCCGCCATCCGGAATCTCATCCGGGAAGACAAGGTCCACCAGATCTATAGCTCCATGCAGACCGGCCAGATCAAGTTCGGGATGCAGACTTTCAACCAAAGTCTCGCGGAACTGGTGCTCAAGGGGGAGATCACCCAGGAGGCCGCCGGGGGGTTCTCGAGCAATCTGGACGAGCTGCGCGAACTCATCAACCGCGGTGTCGGCACGGTCAACATGGCCCCCGCAGCGCCCCTGCCGAAGGCCGGCGGCCTGGGAGGCCTGCTCGGCGGCCGGAATCCCAACATCAAATATTCCTAGGTGATTTTTGCCCAACTCTTCCCAATATCAATCCTTCGCCCTATTCTGATTCGAGCAATATCCAGCAACCCCTAATAGAGGTTCCCCATGCCAGCATTCGCGTGGAAAGGCAAAAATAGATTGGGCGAGGTGCAGGAAGGCTTGTTGGTGTCCGACAGCAAGGACTCAGCCTCCCTGACTCTCAAGCGTAACGGCATCCAGCTCATCTCCATCAAGGCCGAACAGTCCGCGGGCACCAAGAGTTTCGGGAAAGTCAAAGCCAAGGACCTGGCCATTTTTACACGACAATTCAGTGTGATGATCGACGCTGGCCTGCCGTTGGTCCAGTGCCTCGAGATCCTCGGCGCCCAGCAGGAAGACAAAGGATTCCAAAAGATCATCGCGGCCGTCCGCCAGGATGTGGAGCAGGGCGCTACCCTTCAAACCGCCCTGTCGAAGCACCCGAAGGCCTTCAATGATCTCTACGTGAACATGGTGGGGGCTGGTGAGGCCGGCGGCATCCTGGACGTCATCCTCCAGCGCTTGTCTGGGTACATCGAAAAAGCCGTGAAGTTGGCTTCCAAGGTCAAGAGCGCCATGGTGTATCCCATTGCCGTCATCAGCATCGCTCTGATCGTGGTCACCGTCATCATGGTGAAGGTGATCCCAGTGTTCAGTGCCATGTATGAGGGTCTCGGGTCCACCCTCCCCCTTCCCACCAGGGTTTGTATTGGAATCTCAAACATTCTTATTCGCTATTCATATATAGTTATCACATTCCTTATTCTTTTGTACATAGGAACTCGTCAATACTATAAAACAGTCCCAGGGAAGTTGCAGATTGATACGCTGCTTTTAAAGATCCCAGTACTGGGTGACATTCTTTTGAAAGTTGCAGTCGCTCGTTTTTGCCGGACCCTTGGAACCCTCATCAGTTCAGGTGTTCCCATTCTGGAGGGCATGGATATCACGGCCCGGACCTCTGGAAACCAGGTTTGCCAGAACGCGATCCTCAAAGCCAAGGAAGCGGTGGAACAGGGTCGGAACATCGCCACTCCTCTAGCTGAAACCAAAGTTTTTCCGCCTATGGTGGTGCAGATGGTGGGCGTTGGTGAAGCCACAGGCGCCCTGGATGCAATGCTGGCCAAGGTCGCTGATTTTTACGAGGATGAAGTTGACAACGCTGTGGCGGCCATGACGAGCTTGATGGAACCGATCATGATCGCCGTTCTCGGTGGCATCATCGGGTTCATCGTTGTGGCGATGTACATGCCCATCTTCCAGTTGGCTAACGTAGTGGGCAAAGATTGACGATTGCCGGATTCGCATCATCCTTGCTTGGGTTGCTTGAACATTCCCGCCTTGGAGGCGCGACATGAACCTGAACCAACGTGGATTCCCGCCCAAGGCAGCGGGCTTCAGCCTTGTAGAGCTCCTACTAGTGCTAGCAATCATTGGCATTCTTGCGGGGATCGCCGTTCCCGCCTTTTTGGGGCAGCGACGCCGGGCACGGATCATCGGAGACGCTAAATCCAATGCCGAGACCCTGCGGGCCGCCCTGGAGACGCGCAAGGCCGAGAATGGAATTTACGGCACCATATCAGGTTCTTACAATTGGACTGCGAGCGGAGGAGGAAACGGCGCGACCCTGATCCCTGGATTTTCAGCCAAAGGGAACAGCAAGATGAATTTCAATCTTCTCCTCACCAGCACCGGGCTTGGATACACGATTTTGGTGACCGATCCGAGTCAGGCCAATGCGAAAGTGATCCAGACCAACCAGGCAGGGCAACAATTGACCGGTTCCGGGGTAGTGGGTCCCACTCCCTATCAGCTGCGATAAGAGTTCGGCTCTGGGGCCGTTAACGGGATTCCGGTAGGGGCTTGAAGTCTGGCGACAGGATTCGTTCGATTTCACGCTTCTTTTCCTGGAAGGTGGGTCCATCAAGTTCGTTGATGGATTTCCAGGTGTAGCCTTCATAACTGTACTCATGGGCCCCCCCACCGGGTAATGGGCGGTAGACCTTGAGACTGCCGAGTTCAGCCAAGCCCAGACTCACTTCGGCAGCCCGTTCAACGGCGGACTTGGTATAGACCGTGTACCAAATGCCGTCGGGCCCGATGTAGACCGTCGTGGCCAGATCCTTCTCGTCCATGGAGAGGTACTTGGTGGGCTCATCGGCGAACATGCTGATATCAAGGGTGTGGTAGCGCAGGGGGGCCTTGGGATACATGGACTCAAGTACCTGCTCATCGAGGGGACCCTTGGCTGCGATGAGCCGTTGGGCGGCGTCTCGCAGGCAGAGCAGGCTGATGGTGGCCGTCTTTGGTGCTAGGCCCGCGGCCTTCGGAAAATGATCACCCGCCACCAGGAAGGCGGCGTGGGTCTCCCAGGGGTCCAGATTATAGCCGTGGACGCCCTGGAGTTGGAAGGAATCGGTCACATGGTAGAAGCGTTCCCCGTGGTCCGAAAACAAGAAACGGTCCGCATGTTGGTACTGTGGATCCTGGTCTAATTGGTTCCAGATTGGCTCCCAGGCATGAAGGATCGATGCCATCCGGATCTCATAAGTGCGGAACGGGTTGGTTCGCGCCTCCGCCCGGTCAAGGACCTGAGGGGTCACGAGTTGGCGGACCGGCGTCGGCTCCAAATGCCCCGGTATCAAGGTCCACCAGTGGCCCAATTGTGCAAGTTCGAAGCGCTTCAGGAAAATGGGTTGGTGGGCCAGACAGGAGTGGAACATTATCCATTTGCTGCCACGACCCAGTCGAAGAGCTTCCTTGAGCCCTGCGTCCAGGGGCGCCCAGGGGTTGGTGGTGGGGAAGGGCTTGCCCCAGTTTTCCCAATCCGCATAGAGGGGGAAGCTTACGGCGAGGTTGGAATTGACGAAGTTCTCCCAGCCACGGGCTGGCATAAGCGCATCGTCAAAACCTACATCCCGACCGGCCAACCCAATGGTGCCGCCATCGTCGATGTAGAATCGAGGCTTCCAGCCCTTGGCGGAAGCCTCGCGGAGCAAGGGCAGCACATTCGGATTTTTGTATTCTTCGACTGACGGGGGCGCATGGCCGACGGTGTAATACAGAGCCTCCCCCCCCCAGAGGATGTGCCAAAGCAGTCGTGTAGCGGGAATGGGAGTGTAAGCGTTCTTGTACCTCAGCCCCTGCCAAGCTTGGGTATTTTCCAAGAAAATGTCGGACCGCAGTCCATCAATTCCTAGGATAAGCAGTTGGCAGGAATCCTCCCCGCCCCTTGCCACCGCCAACATCCTGGGAAGCATTTGTGGCGCGATGGACGGGAGGCTCCAAATCAGCAGCCAGCCCGCCAGGACCGCCCATTTGCTAAAGCCTCTGCCAGAATAACTCCGGTGCAGCCACCTTAAAGGGTAATAAACCACCAGCCCCGCAAGCAGGGGAAATAGCAGCCAGAAGGGCAGGGCCCTCAAACCCGGCAGAACCCAGAGCGTCGAAGGCACTTGCCACCAGAGCACTAGATGGGCCCAACCCAGGGCGGTGAGGGAAAACCAGAAAGCTTCGGAGAAACACCAGTTATGACGCCAATTCCGATGCCACAGAGACCCCCAAGCTAAGCTGGCCACCCACAACAGCAAGCCAGAGACCAAATAGAAAGGCAGAAGTAGTTTTAGTGCGAAGGAAACGCCGAAATCCACCACGGGCTTGCGGGTCAATCCCTCGGCAATGAATCCCATCAACCCCGATTGGGTGTGCTTCAATCGGTACCAGGCTTCAAAGCCAAGAAAAGCCAGAATGGCGAGACCGCCGAGAAACGGGGCCAAGATGCGGAACGCAGAGAAGGTCTTTGCTTGGTCCAGGTTGGGATCATTCATGGTTCACTCTTACAGAAAAGAGGGGGGCCGAAGCCCCCCTCTTTTATCAAAGCTGGAAACGACTACTCGACGGCCACAGACTTCTTGACGGTGGTGGAGCCGTTGATGGAGTTCTGAACCTTGACCGCGCCGCCAAGGAAGCCGATGCCGCTGGCGGCCGGAGGCTGAATGTACATCATGGCCTGGCCCAAGCTGCCGACCGTCATGGCAGCCTCGAAGGCGGTCTTGGTGCCGTTACCAGCAAGGGCGGTCACGGTGCCATATGCGGCAGCGGCGGTATTCCAGGGATTCTTGTCCTTGCCGGTGGTGGCCACCAGGTAGTTGTTGCAGCTGGTCACGATGGCAGCGCCGGTGAGACCCGCTTCCTTGAACTTGTCGAACTGGCCGACGAGATCGTCCACACGACCCACGGTGTTGCTGATGGCGGCCTTGTCACGGGCGCGAGCGCGCTGGGCAAGCAGGGCCGGGATGGCGATTGCGCTGATGATGCCGATGATGGCAAGCACGAGCAGCAACTCGATGAGGGTGAAGCCGGATTGCTTCTTCATGGCAAGTCCTCCTTAGGGAATGGGCCACAGATCAGGTATCAAGAGTGATGCCAGTCTGGCGGGCGGGTGGATTGGTTAGATGAAATGCTGGCTCCTCACCCCATGAAGTTCAAGCAGTGAATTCGAGTACTGATGAATTGGGGCCCTACCGTGGCACTCGTGTGACGCATTGGGACCTTGGTGGGGCGACAATGACTCGGCCATGATGAGTAGTTTCGTGGGGCATTCTATGGACCCGTCAGGCCACACCCCTGAGGAAAATAAATATTGGTTTTACGCAGCTTGGGTTCTCCTTGGCGCCCTCGTGCTGTTCTCCGTCCACCTGGGAACCCATCGGATCTATCAGGTGGATGAGGTGCAGTTCGTGTACACCTCCAGGTTCCTCGGGCAGGGACATGCTAGTGATTACGTGTCGAGCGCTCCATTCTTCCTGCTCGGGCCGCTTTCCTGGATAGGTTCCAGACTCTCCACCTCCGTAGCTATATTTTGGGCGGAGCGGATAGTTTTTGTGGCGGTGTTCTGGGTCAATCTCACCCTCCTCATGCTCAACGCGGATCTCTCCATCCGGAAAGCCGAAGGGGTTCTGCTCATCCTGGTTTTTTCTACCTTGGCCCCATGGTGGGATTACGGATTTGAAGTCCGGCATGACAATCTGCTTCTCACGGGGATTTTGCTGATCTGGTGGCTCGCCCGGAATGGAAACAGGCACCCCACCCTGAAATATGCAGGTATGGGCTTTCTGGCGGCCCTGATGCAATTCACGGGTTTCAAAGCCTTTCTTTACTGGATCCCGCTTCTGATTGGGTTAGTCGCTCTGCCCCACCCGACGGTTTCTGAGCGCCGTTGGCGGCTTGCGGTCGGAACACTGGTCGGCGGAGGGCTGGGAGTCTTGGGAGGTTACCTGGTCTATCGCTCTCTGGGTCTTTGGGAGATCTACCGCCACGGGTTCGCTGGGGGGGTATTGGTCTCCTCTTCAGCTGACCGGTTCAGCCCCTGGATGACCCTGGGGCGTCCCCTCAAGCAGATGACCCTTGTGATGGCGATTTTAGGTGCTTTCAGTTGGCAGGCCCTGGCTCAGGTCCGGCGGATGGGGTGGGGCTTCATCTCCTGGAATACCTATTTCCCCGAAGCCGCCTTATTAGTCGGTTCCTTTATGGTGTTGCTCCTCAATCCAACACCTTTTCCTTACAACTTGGTGCTCATAGTACCTTTCGCAGCCTTGGCCTGCGCTAAGTACTGGAAAGATTCGATTGGGCTGGGCAAGCATTGGGACCTGGGCGCTCCAATGGCCTCCCCCCTCCTGATATCGCTTCTCCTATTCACCCACGGCATCCCTTTCATCCATTCCATCCAACGCCACTTGGAGCTGTCAAATGATCGGCAAGAACTCCTGATGACTACCGCCGAAGTGATGACCGACCCGTTGAAGGACCGCGTCTACGATGCCGCAGGCCTAGTGCCCACGCGCCAATCCATCGGCCGATATTGGTTCCTGCATTCCCTGAATTTGGAGTACTTCAGAAATGGCACCTGGACTTCAGTGCAGAGCATGATGACGAGCAATCCCCCCTCGGTGATCATTCCCAACTATCGAACAAACTGGCTTGGAGAAGGAGACTGGTCCTTCATCCGAAGCCATTTCGTGCCCCTCTCGGATGATTTTTGGGTGCTCGGGGGAGCCATCCCACAAGGGGATGGGGCGTGGAACTGTCTGCATGGCGGGAAATACCTCGTCCTGGTGCAGCTGACGGGTGGATTCCGCCCACCGGCCCTACTGCAGGTGGATGGCGTACAGGTGCCGCCAGCAACTCCTTTTGAACTGGGTAGAGGTTCGCACCATCTAGGGCTACCGGCTGGTGCCTCCGGGGTGATTGTCTGGGTCGGCCCCCAATTGAACAAATTGCCATCACTCCCACCCAACGATCACAACAGGGTGTTCGCGAATTGGTACTGATCGGGAATACCTTGCCGCCTCTGCCAATTTATTCGGAATTCCAAGGTCTGATCGCTTTGGGATGCAGGAGGAATTGCAGATCGGATTCAGACATGCGGGGCAAGGGCCGGCGTTGAAACCCAGGTCTGCGGACTTCCGCTGCTGGGAGCTGAACCCGACTCATGGATGCGTGCTCGCCGTCGGAGAAGCCGAGTGGTCGACCGAGCCCTCGATTCCCTGTGTTTTGGTATCACTGCCCTGAGCGGTTCGCCCGTGGGGAGGCCGGATGCTAACCTCTAGTCCACACAAAGAGCGCGGAGTAGCAGCGCTGCGCCACAAGCCTTGCTCCTAAAAGCAGGTCGGGTCAGGGATGAAGATTGATTTGGAGAGAAGCTGCAGATAAGGGAGCAGTTGGCACAAATTGTGTTAGAACTTCGTGGCACAGAGTTCAAGGGGAGGCTGGAAGATGGCTGACATCAGGGTGGGGAGCAAAAGAATCGGGGCAGGCGAGCCTTGCTTCATTGTTGGAGAAATCGGCATAAACCATAACGGTGATATGGACATTTCCATGGCGCTCATCGACCTGGCGGTTTCGGCGGGATGCGACGCAGTCAAATTCCAGAAACGAACCGTCGATGTTGTCTATACCGCGGAAGAATTGGCCAAACCCCGCGAAAACCCCTTCGGTCCCACCAACGGCGACCTTAAGCGGGGGCTGGAATTTGGCGAGACGCAATACCAGGCGATCGATGCCCACTGTCGGACGAAAGGGATTGCCTGGTTCGCCTCCTGCTGGGATGAAGCTTCGGTCGATTTCATCGACCAGTACCAGGTGCCTTGCTACAAAATAGGCTCCGCGTCCATGACCGATGATGGACTGCTGCGCTACACACGTGAGAAGGCTGGCAGCAGGCCCATCATCATGGCCACCGGTATGAGCACACTGGAGCAAGTCGACCATGCCGTGGAAGTCATCGGCAAGGACAACCTTGTGTTGCTGCACACCTGCAGCGCTTACCCCGCCAACTACGATGAGCTCAACCTTCGCGTCATTCCCGCGATGATGGAGCGATATGGAATTCCCGTCGGCTATTCGGGGCATGAGACTGGCATCGCGTCCTCAGTGGCTGCGGTGGCGATCGGGGCCTGCATGGTCGAGCGGCATATCACCTTGGATCGCTCCATGTGGGGTAGCGATCAGGCGGCATCCGTGGGACCCAGTGGCCTCAACCTGCTTGTGAAAGACATCCGGTTGGTGGAGGCCTCCATGGGGAACCCCAACAAGCGGCTTCTGGAGCGGGAGATCCCTGTGATGCAGAAACTGCGTCGCAAGGGGGCCTGAGCGGTGGGGACCATCGCAGCGGTCGCCTTGGATGTGGATGGCGTGTTTACGGACGGTGGTTTCTGGCTGGGATCCAACGGCGGTGAATCGAAGCGATTCTCATTCCGGGATGTGATGGGGGTATCACTCGGGCGGGAAGCGGGTCTGAAGTTTGCTTTGATTTCTGGGGAAGGCGGCCCCCTCCTGGGTGAACTAGCATGCAGGTTGGGAATCCAGCAGGTCTATGGGAAATGCCGGGACAAAGCTGAAGCGCTCCGGGCTTTCGCGCAAACCGAGAATCTGCCGCTTCAATCTATCTGCTTCATCGGAGACGATGTGAATGACCTCGCCGCCATGGAGCTCGCAGGACTTTCCGCTTGTCCTGCCGATGCCCACCCCAAGGTGAAATCCTTCGCCACGTGGGTGTTGACGCACGGAGGAGGTCAAGGCGCCGTGAGGGAACTGGTCGACCGGTTGCTTGAGGTGGGACAGCCTTGAAACTTTCTGATTACGTATGCGAATTCATTGCCGCCCAAGGTGTCCACCATGTGTTCATGCTTCCGGGTGGCGGAGCCATGCATCTGAACGATTCGGTGGGGAGTTGCGCGGGCCTCGAATATGTCTGCTGCCTTCATGAACAGGGATGCTCCATTGCTGCGGAGGCCTACTCGAGGGTCACGGGCGGCCTTGGGGTAGCCATGGTCACCACGGGGCCAGGCGGGACCAATGCCATCACCGGTCTTGCTGGTGCCTGGCTTGAATCCACACCTTGCCTTTTCATTTCAGGGCAAGTGAAACGGGCGGACCTGAAGAAGGATCTTGGGGTCCGCCAATTGGGTCCGCAAGAGCTCGACATTGTGAACTTGGTGCGATCCATCACCAAGTACGCCGTGACCGTGACGGATCCCGTATCCATCCGATATCACCTCGAGAAGGCTGTTGCTGAGGCGACTTCGGGACGGAAAGGGCCGGTTTGGATTGATATTCCACTCGATGTCCAGGCTGCCCAGATCGAGCCCTCGGAGCTCAGCGGTTACGAGGCGGCGTCCGCCATGCTGGAGCCCGGCATCGCGCTCAGCTTGGCTGGTGAAGCCCTTGCGATGATCAACGCGGCAGAGCGGCCGGTTCTCCTGGTCGGGAATGGCGTCCGGCTTTCGGGGGCGTCCCAAGACTTGCTGGATCTGATCGATCACCTCGGGATGCCTGTGCTCGCCACCTGGATGGGTGCCGATCTTTTGCACGATGCCCACCCTCTGTTTTTCGGGAAACCGGGCACCATCGCCTCTCGCGGGGCCAACTTCACAGTCCAGAATGCCGATTTCCTTTTATGCATCGGGGCCAGGCTCGATGCTGCTGTGACCGGCTTCGACCAGTCACGGTTCGCACGGGGCGCCCGGAAGGTCGTGGTGGACATTGATCCCACGGAGCTGGGCAAGCTGGGAATGAAGGTGGATCTGCCCATCAGCATGGATGCCAGGGTTTTCATCCGCGGCCTCATGGACCACGCAGGGGAGCTGGTTCCGAGGGACATAAGCCCTTGGCTGGACCGATGCAAAGAATGGAAGCTTCACTATCCCGTGGTGTTGCCGGAATGGAGGAGCCAGAACGCATTCGTGAATTCCTTCGTCCTGTCAGAGGTGCTAGCGGAGGAATCCTCTGAAGGGGATCTGCTGGTCCCAGGCAGTTCCGGGGCCGCCATCGATACCTTTTGGATCGCGTTCCGGAATAAACGCGGTCAGCGGGTTTTCAGTACCGGAGGGTTGGGTGCCATGGGATTTGGGATTCCAGCGGCTCTAGGCGCATGTTTGGCCGGAGGTGGCCGGCGCACCATTACGGCGGATGGAGATGGCGGATTCCAGATGAACATCCAGGAGCTGGCGACGGTGGCTCGCCTTAACCTGCCCATCAAGTATTTTGTCCTTAACAACCAGGGGTACGGCTCCATCCGCTCCATGCAACGGAACCACTTCAAAGGGCATCTCGTGGCTTGCGACATTTCCAGTGGGTTGGTATTGCCGGACACGTTGCGCCTCGCCGAGGCCTATGGCATCTCAACCCTCAGGATCTCTAACCAGGAGGGGTTGAGAGACCGGGTGCGGGAAGTATTGGAACATTCAGGGCCGATGGTTTGCGAAGTGATGTTGGACCCGGATCAGGTGGTGGCGCCCAGGGTTTCCTCAGTGGTGCGGGCGGATGGTTCCATGGCCAGCCGGCCCTTGGAGGACATGTGGCCCTTCCTGGACCGTGAAGAATTCGAAGCCAACATGCTCATCCCTGTTCTGGAAGACTGAGAGCTGCCATATGCGGATGGGCATCATGCAAGGGCGGATGGTGGGACCTGCGGAAGGCCGGATCCAGTCCTTTCCACGGGACAACTGGGCCCAGGAATTTGGCCGCGCGGCCCAGGCCGGGCTGGACTGCATCGAATGGATCTACGATCTGCACGGCGCTGACGTCAATCCCATCGCCACTGAGGCCGGACTCGAATCGTTACAGTCCCTCGCGGAAACAACGGGCGTGGGTGTTTTCTCCGTCTGCGCAGATTGGTTCATGGATTTCCCTCTGATCCGGACCAGTCCCCAGGAACTCGAACATCGGCTTGAGGTGTTGAAATGGCTGGTTGGGCGTAGCCAGAAGGTGGGCGCCGGTCGTGTGGTGCTCCCCTTTGTGGACATCTCGCAATTGCAATCAAGGGAGGAGATGGACCAGGTCGCCGCCGCGCTGACGCAGGTCATCCCCATGTGCGAACAAGCGGGGGTGGAACTCCACTTGGAAACCTCTCTTTCCCCGGCGGCCTTTTCCGAACTCCTGGCCAAACTCCCATCCCAGTTGGTGAAGGTGAATTACGATTCCGGCAACAGCGCCTCCATGGGATATGATCCCGCAGCTGAATTCGCGGCCTATGGCGGGCGCATCGGGTCCATCCATATCAAAGACCGGATTCTTGGCGGCGGCACGGTGCCGCTCGGGCAAGGAAACACGAATTTCAGAGCCCTGTTCAAGGCCGTGGCCGAGGTGGGCTATTCCGGGGATTTCATCCTTCAGGTTGCCAGAGGCCAGGCCGGTGACGAGGTGGCCTGGGCCATCCAGAATCGCCAATTCGTGCTGGACGGGTTCTCATCGAATGAAGGGGCCTCGACATGAAGATCCTGGTCGTAGGCCTGGGCGGGATCGGCCAGCGCCACCTGCGCAACCTTCGCACCCTCTTGGGGCCAGAGGCAGAGCTATCGGCTTTCCGCGTCCGAGGGCTGCGCCACACCTTGACCGACCAATTGGAGATCGAACCCGGGATCGAAGTCGCCGCCAAATACGGAGTCGAAGTATACGAGGACCTCGAAGATGCGCTTGCAGCGGGGCCTGAGGCCGCCTTTGTTTGCAATCCCACCAGCCTTCATATCCCAGTGGCCTTGCGGCTCGCGGAAGCCGGTTGCCACTTGTTCATCGAGAAACCCTTGTCCCACTCCCTGGAAGGCGTCGAAGCACTGCTCGCCATCCTGAAAGCCAAAGGACTTGTCTCCATGGTGGGCTACCAACTCCGTTTCCACCCCCTCGTGGGGAAGCTCCGCGATTGGGTCGAGGACCGCCGCATGGGACGGATCGTGGCTGTCCGCGCGGAAGTGGGCGAGTACCTCCCGGGCTGGCATCGTTACGAGGACTACCGGCAGATGTACGCATCCCGCTCAGAATTGGGCGGCGGGGTGGTGCTGTCCCAGATCCATGAAATTGATTATCTGGGTTGGCTCTTTGGCTGGCCGAGCCGGGTCTTCGCGGTGGGCGGACATCTGAGCGGCCTCGAAGTGGATGTGGAAGACACCGCCAGCCTGCTCATGGAGACGCGCGTGGATGGGAGGACCATCCCGATCCACCTCCACCTGGACTACCTTCAAAGGCCCCCGAGCCGGACCTGCCAAGTGATTGGTGACGCGGGCAAGGCCGTGATGGATTTGCGTGTTTCCATGGCCACACTCTATGACGCAGAAGGAGGTGTTGCGGAGGCGGTGTCCTTCCCGGATTTCCCCCGGAATCAACTGTTTCTTGACGAGGCTTCCTGTTTCCTTGGCTGCATCGCCGAGAAAGGATGCGCGCCCATTTCCGGAGGCGAAGGTCTGCGCAGCCTGAGGGTGGCGCTGGCCGCAAAGGCGTCCATGATGAGTGGCCTGCCTGTGGACATAGTGGAGGAACCTTCATGAACGACCAGATGTCGGCGATCTTCGGCCTGGATGGTCGCGTGGCGGTCATCACCGGAGGCTTGGGCCTGATGGGCCGCCGGCATTCCCAGGCCATCCTCGGGGCAGGAGGAATTCCGGTGCTCGTTGACATTGGCGGACCGACCCTCGCTGAGGCCGACCAGGAGCGCATCCTGGGGCCAAAAGGGTGCCTCATCCGGGCGAATATCACCCGGGAATCTGAAGTGGCGGGCATCCTTGACACCGTCTTGTCTCGGTATGGCCGGGTGGACATTCTCATCAATAACGCCGCCAACAATCCGAAAGTGGACACAAGCTCGGGGCCAGGGTGGTCCCGACTGGAGACCTTCCCCTTGGCCCAATGGGACGATGATCTCGCGGTGGGACTCACGGGGGCTTTTCTTTGCAGCCGCACGATTGGCGGAGAGATGGCCCGCAGAAGACAAGGCGTCATCGTCAACATTGCCTCCGACCTTGCCTTGATCGGTCCGGATCAGCGGATCTACCGGACGGAAGGACTGCCGGAGGAGTCGCAGCCCGTCAAACCCATCACGTATTCGGTGGTGAAGGCGGGCCTTCTCGGGCTGACCCGGTATCTGGCGACCTATTGGGCCAGCCAAGGAGTGAGGGTGAATGCCATCTCCCCAGGAGGCGTGTTCACGAACCAGTCCGATGCCTTCGTGCATCGTTTGGCGAATCTCATTCCCTTGGGACGGATGGCGCACGCGGATGAATACATGGGGGCCATCCTTTTTCTTTGTTCGGACGCATCGTCCTACATGACGGGTGCGAATCTGGTTGTTGATGGTGGCCGCACGGCCTGGTGATGGGAGAGATCATGTGGAGTGAAATGATGGTGGACCATGGCTGAAGGCGCCCTGATTGCCCACCTTGAGCAACTCCTCTCCGAGAGCGTCGGCGCTGCCACCCTCCGGGAGAGCACCGCTTTCGATCAGGCCGTCCCTCCGGGGACTCCGCTGGTGCTGTTTGGTGCGGGGAATCTGGGCAGAAGGGCCCTGCGCGGGCTCAGGTGCATGGGGAATCCGCCCATCGCCTTCACGGACAATAATCCGAAGCTCTGGGGCACAGAAATCGAAGGCATCCCTGTCCTCGCCCCAGCGGATGCGGTGGCCCGTTTCGATTCCGCGGCCTTCATCGTGACCATTTGGACCGGCGAGGGATGGGACAAGATGGGCCAGCGATGCGCTCATCTGCGTGGCCTGGGTTGCTCGCGGGTTGTGCCTTTCGGATTTTTATTCTGGAAACATCCAGACATTTTCCTGCCTCATTACGCCATGGATCTGCCCCACCTGGTCTTGGAGGATGCGGACCAGGTCCGCGCCGTTTACGATCTCTGGGAGGACGAAGCCTCCAGGGTCGAGTACGTGGCACAGGTGCGCTGGCGCCTCCTCCACGATTTCGATGCGCTGCCCGATCCTGTGAAGACGGAGATCTACTTCCCCACCGACATATTCCTGACCCGGGATGACGAGGTTTTCGTGGATTGCGGGGCCTTCGATGGCGACACCCTGAAACGATTTCTCCACCATCGAAAAGGGGAATTCAAGCGCATCCTGGCTTTCGAACCCGACCCGAAGAATTTCGAAAAGCTTGAACACTACGTGGCTGGCCTGCCATCCCAGCAGTCAGAGCGAATCGATCTTCATCGGCAGGCTGTGGGCGCGCGGCGGGAGCTTGTCCATTTCGACGCCATGGGGAACGAAGCCTCCTTCGTGGGGAGTGGGTCGATGGAAGTGGAATCCGTTCCGCTTGATGAAATTTGCCAGGGCCTTTCACCGACCTATCTCAAAATGGACACCGAAGGCTCCGAACCGGAAGCCCTGCTCGGGGCCCGGCGGGTCCTGGAACAGGACGCGCCGGCCTTGGCCATCTGTTCGTATCACCGGCAGGACCATCTCTGGCGCGTTCCAGCCCTCATCCGGGCGGCCTCCGACCGGCATTGCTTCTTCCTTCGTCCGCAACTCCTCGACGTGTGGGACCTCGTTTGTTATGCGGTTCCCCAGCCCCGTCTTGTGGACTGACGGAGGTCTGGTGCAACGTCCCTGTCCTGTATGCGGCGGCGAGGCCCGCACCCTTCTCTTCCATCAAACCTTTTCTGAATTCTCAGGGAAAAACCTGCTCGGTGGGTACGACGTCGTTACTTGCGGTCTCTGTGGAGCCGGCTTTGCGGATGGCATTCCCAACCAAGCCCACTTCGATGCCTACTACCGCGAACTTTCAAAATACGAATACCAGCACCGGGACGGGGCCGAGTCGCCCGAAGACCTCGATCGATTCCGGACCATCGCCCAGGAACTGAAGGCGTTCATTCCGTTTCCTGAGGCCCGGATCCTGGAAGTCGGGTGCGCGACGGGGCGGCTGCTGGGGCTGCTCAAGGAGGCTGGCTTCCCAAACGTGTCCGGATTGGATCCCTCCCCTTCCTGCGGCGAGGCCGCCGGAAGGCTTTATGGCGTGCCGGTTCGGACCGGCTCGCTCCATGATCTGCAGGAGGATCCTTCTCCTGTGGAGGTGCTGATCCTGATCGGAGTATTGGAGCACCTCCACGACCTCCGGCCGGCCTTGAACAGCCTTCGCCGGAAGCTGTCCGAAGGGGGGCGGATCTATGTGGAAGTGCCCGACGCCACGGGTTTCAAACGTTTTCTGGATGCGCCCTACCAACAATTTTCCACCGAGCATGTGATCTTCTTCTCCCCCGCATCACTTACGGCTGTCCTCGCTGCGGAGGGCTTCCGCCCGCTTCTGTTGAAGCAGGAATTCCGTCCCCATAGCGGAGCCTCAACGATGCCTGTGGTTTGGGGCGTCTTCGAGATGAGCGAACCGCTGTCAGGCGAACCAGAAACCGATCTTGAAACAGGATCGGCCCTGGAAGCCTACATTCACGCCTCTGCTGCAGCGGAACGCGAATTATCGGAAAAGATAAATACTCTGGTTGCGTCGAAGCAACCCCTGTTCGTGTGGGGCGTGGGCACGCTGACACGCCGGCTTTTGGCCACGAGCCGATTGGGGGAAGCGAACATCGTGGCTTTCATCGATTCAAATCCCAACCTTCAAGGCCAATCGTTCAACGGCGTCCCGGTGCTCCAGCCAGAGTCGGTCACGGGGAGGGAGGAAACCATCCTTATTGCTTCCTGGGTGTTCGCCGAGGAAATCGAACGGCAAATCAGGGATGGATTGGGGTGTCCGAACACCATCCTCCGCTTGGGACGCAAACCTGGTTGACCCCAGTGAAATTCTAGGGTCACCCCTTGGAATCTTGCTCAGAGGGTGGGTCGAAGTTGATGCGCTCGCGAATGATGATGAAGGGGCCGCGCCGCACCTGGGCGTGGATGGCGCCGATGTATTCGCCCAGCATTCCGAGAAAGAAGAGCTGGATGCCCGAGAAGAAGAGCACCAGGACAATGGTCGTGGTGGCGCCAGGGGCCTGGAATTGCCAATTGAAGACCTTGATCAATGCGTAGACGAAGGCAGCGGTGATGCTGAATCCGGAAAAAAACAATCCGATCAAGGTGGCCAATCGAATCGGGACAAAACTGTGGCTGATGATGGCGTTGATGGCCAGATCCAAGTAGGCGGCGAAATTATACGAACTCTTCCCGGCTTTCCGACCGACCCGCTGGTACGGCAGGGTGATGGTCTGGAAACCGATGATGCCCAGGAAGCCTCGGATGTAAGGGTTGTAGTCATCCAATTCGGAGATCTCACGGACAACTTTTTTATCGAAGATCCCGAACCCGGAATAGTTCTTCAGTAGGGGTTGGGTGCTCAGCTTGTCGACCATCCAGTAGTAGAGGCTTCGCACGGCCTGCATGAGGAGGCCCTCGGACGAATTGGCGTAGATCCCGAAGACAATCTCGTGGCCCTCTTCCCAAAGGCTAATGAGTTGGGGGATCAGCTCGACTGGCTCCTGGAGATCCGCGGGCATGGGAATCGCAGCGTCCCCGGTGCAGTGGCGGACCAAGGTGATGCCATTTTTGTTGGCGCCCCAATTCCGGGAATAGGTGAGGACTTTTACCCTCTGGTCCTGGGCCGCAAGTTCCCGCAGGATCGGAAGTGTGCGGTCGGTACTGCAATTGTCTCCAAATAAATGTTCGTAGTCATAACGATCCAGGAGGGGCAGCATCACCGCCCGGACCTCTTCGTAGCACCGCTGGACATTCCCCTCTTCATTGAAGGCGGGCGACAGAATCGAGATTTTCTTTTTCATGGTCATTCCTGCCTGAAAGCATGCCTCAATTCTCCGATCATCATGCGTCCTCCGTGGCCTCGGCTTGGATTTTAAGGATTCCTGAAGGCGCGAAGAGCAAGGCGGCAATGCCTTGCAGCACCAGCCAAAGGCTGGTGACCCCTTGGCCAATGAGGGACAGCGCCAAAGACTGCGCCTGGGACCAGCCGTAAGTGCGCATGGCCAGCACGCAGGCCACCTGATGCGCTCCCAACCCGCCAGGCAGCAGTGGCAGCGCTGCGGCGGCGTTCAAGAAAAGGTTCAATCTAAAGGCCGCCACCATGCCTACCCCCGTTCCGAAAGGGAAGGCTTTCAGGCTGAACCAGGCGGCGACAGCGTCCATGAGTACCACGCAGGTTTGCAAGGCGAGGAGCGGGAGCAATTGTTTCGGCGAGCGCAACAGCATGGATTGTCCGTGCAGGTGATCGAAACGGGCGAGCCAGGCCTGGACCCAGGGATGGGCCTTCTCGGGATAGCGGCGCTCGATCCACAGGCGGAATCGATGGCCATGCCAGGCAAAGATCGAAATGCCACCCACCAGGGTAGCCACCGTCGATGCCAGGAGCACCAGAAGGCCTGTATTGAAA
>JANXPB010000056.1 GCA_025357545.1 Holophagaceae bacterium | reverse complement strand
GTGCCTGGCGGGAGGTGGCGCGGGCGAAGGGGATCACCACCCTCATCCTGGGGTGGGATCCGCGCAGCAGCTCCAGCCCGATAGCCCAGGCCTTCGCCACCGGGCTCGGCGACTTCGACACGGTGGTCCTCGGGATGGTGCCTACCCCAGCGGTGGCTTGGCTCACCCAGAACACGGCGCGGGCCTGGGGGGTGATGCTCAGCGCCAGCCACAATCCCCCTGAAGACAACGGCATCAAAGGTTTCAATGGCGAAGGCGAAAAGCTGACGGAAGCCGAAGAGGCCGCCCTCGAAGCCGCCTTCGAGGAGGCCGAAGCGACCGACGCCACCTTGCCCTTGCTGCACTCCGAAGCAGCGCCGGTGGCGCGCTATCTGGACCACCTGGGTACGGTGGAATTGCCCGACGACTTTCCCCTCGTGGTGGATTGTGCCCACGGCGCCACCGCCCCCTTCGCTCCTCGGGTGCTCCGGGCCAACGTCAGCTGGATTGGCGTCCCGGCCGATGGGGAGCGCATCAACGTGGGCGTGGGCTCCACGCACCTGGAGGCCTTGCAGAGGGCCGTCAAGGCAGCCTCGGCAGTGGCCGGCATCGCCTTCGATGGGGATGGCGACCGCTGCCTGCTGGTGGATCCGGAAGGCCGCCTGGTGGATGGCGACCAGATGCTCTGGCTGTTGGTGCAGGACCGGCTCGCCACAGGGGAGACGCTGCCCGGCGTGGTCGGCACCGTCATGACGAATGGTGCCTTGGAAGCGGCCCTCGCAGCCAAGAACGTCCCTTTCGTCCGCACGCCAGTGGGGGATAAATTCCTGCTGCGCGAACTGCAGGCCCGGGGTTGGGACCTGGCCGCGGAGGCCTCGGGCCATCTCATCCAGAAGCGCATCGGTCCTTCGGGCGATGGCCTGGCCACGGCCATCGCCGTGCTCAAGGCACTGCGCCGGCGCCCCGCAGAACAGCGTTGGTCCTGGCGCTTCGCCCCCTGGCCGCTGCGCCTGGTGAACCTCCACGCCCCGGAACGGGTTCCCTTGGAGCGCTGCCCGGAACTGTCCGCCACCATCAAGGCCCTTGAAGTCGAGCATGGGGATTCCCTGCGGCTGGTCATCCGCTGGTCGGGCACCGAACCGAAACTCCGCCTCATGGCCGAAGCCCGCACCGAGCCCCTCCTCACGGCAGCCATGGCTAGGCTGGAGGCCTCGGCCCGCAAGGATCTTGGGCTCTGACCTGCCGCTTGCAAAGGAGTGCCGATGTCCCACCACCCCTCCGGCGATACCCACGCCTTCCGGCATCGCGGCACCGAGATCAACCGCCTGGAGGCCTTCACGGACGCAGTCTTCGCTTTCGCGGTGACCCTACTGGTGGTGTCGTTGGAAGTGCCCAAAAGCGCCGCAGAACTCTTCCACGCCATGCGGGGCTTCCTGGCTTTCGGCATCTGCTTTTCGTTCCTGATCCTGATCTGGTACGACCACCACCGCTTCAACCGGCGCTATGGCATGACCGACCCCTACACCACGTTCCTCAACATGGTGCTGATCTTCGTGGTGCTGCTCTATGTCTACCCCATGAAATTCCTTTTCACCTACCTGGTGGACGGCATTGTGTGGCGGATCCACTCCGAAGCCATCGCCACGGTGGCCGACATGAAACGGCTCATGATGGTCTACGGGTGGGGCTTCGTGGCGGTTGCCGGGGTGGGCTTCCTGATGTACCGGCACGCCTACGGCCAACGGACCCGACTCGGGCTCAGCCCTCTGGAACTGCACGACACCCGGGATTCAATGCAGCGCCACCTGCTCATGGGGGCCGTGGGTTTGCTCTCCATCCTCATCGCCACCTGCACCGGGGACAACGGAAGCTTCGCCGGGCTCAGCTATATGGTGCTGGGGCCATTGCTCACCCTCCATGGCTTCCGCATGGGGCGCAAACGCCGGAAGCTGGAACTGGAAGTCCAGGCACCCTGACCCTAGGCCCAACCACGCCCCAAAGGCCAACGCCATTTCCTGTTATGGTGGACCCTTGGCAAATGACGTTTCCATAAGCGAACACGGGAGTACCTGGTGAGCCCTCGCCTGGGTGTGAACATCGATCATGTGGCGACCCTCCGCCAGGCGCGGGGAGGGCGTGAACCGGAACCGGTGGCGGCGGCCCTGGCGGCCCAAAGCGCTGGCTGCAGCGGCATCACCGTGCATCTGCGGGCGGACCGCCGGCATATCCAGGACCGGGATCTGCGGGTGCTCAAGGAGGTGCTGTCCCTGCCCTTGAACGTGGAATGCGCCGCCACGCCCGAAGCCCTGGAATCCGTCATCGCCCCCAAGCCCCACATGGTGACCCTGGTGCCAGAGACCCGTGAGGAGCTCACCACCTCCGGCGGCCTGGACGCCATCTTCCTGCAGGCTCCGCTGCGCCAGATCATCCGGGAATTGAGGGCTTCGGATATCCGGGTCAGCCTCTTCATCGATCCTTCCAGGGAGCAGGTGATGATGGCCGCCAAGCTCGAAGCCGATGCCGTGGAGCTGAATACCGGTGTGTATTCAGACATCCCGTTTGGAAGCGATCCCACCCTGGAACTGGGCCGCCTCCGGGATGCCGCCAAGCGCGCCGCCAACCTGGGCCTGCGCGTGCTGGCGGGCCATGGCCTCAGCCTGCGGAACGTCGGGCCCATCGCCGCCATCCCCGAAATCGAGGAACTGAACATCGGGCACAGCATCGTGGCCCGGGCGGTCTTCGTCGGTATGGAACGGGCGGTGCGTGAAATGCTCGATGCCCTCGGCGGTGGGCCATGAGCACCATCCTCGTGGTGGATGACCAGCCCGATGTGGTGGGGCTCCTGCGGGACATGCTGACGCCCGAGGGCTACCGCGTGCTCACCGCCGACAGCACCGGGCCCGCCCGTGAACTGCTGGCTGCCGAGAAGGTGGATCTGGCCATCCTCGACGTGGACATGCCCGGCGAGAGCGGCCATGAATTGTGCGCCTTCATCAAACGCTTTCCCGGCGCGCCCAAGGTCTTGATGCTCACTGGCCTCGAGGCTGAAGCCCACTGGAAGGAAGGCCTCCAGGTTGGGGCCGATGTGTACGCTGTGAAACCCTTTGGCCGCGACCGGATCCTCCTGATCGTTCGGGAGCTCCTGGGGGGGGCGCCCTGATGTCGAACCTCCGCGGCAACTTGCAGAGCATCTCCCTCACGGACGTGGCTCAGCTGCTGCACGTGAACAAGAAAACGGGGCTGCTCAAGGTCACTTCGGGGAAGATCTCCGGCACGCTGTTCGTGGTGAACGGAGACGTGATCCATGCGGAGACCCCCCACAGCAAAGGGGAGATGGCCGCCTTCGAAATCCTGGAATGGGACAAGGGCGATTTCGAATTCATCGCCACCAAGGTGCAGGCTCCGAGCAGCATCCGCCGGTCGGTACCGGACCTGCTCATGGAATCCGCCCGCACGTCGGATTCCAGGAAGCGCTTACGCAGCCTTTTCCCGACCCTCAAGGCCGTGCCCTGGCCAACCCTGCCGGGCGACAAGCTGCTCGAAGGCATCAAGATCTATTCCGAGGACCGCAAGATCATTCCCTTCTTCGACGGCTACCGGGAT
Source organism: Holophagaceae bacterium (assembly GCA_025357545.1). Classification (GTDB taxonomy): domain Bacteria; phylum Acidobacteriota; class Holophagae; order Holophagales; family Holophagaceae; genus JANXPB01. The sequence goes on along the minus strand of JANXPB010000056.1, from coordinate 19,698 downwards.
TTCCTGGATGTCATGGCCACCACCGAACAGAACGAGGTCGCGGTGCTCCAGGCTGCGAGCATCCTCTGGGATGCGGGCCGTCTCAAAGTCTTCCAGCCCGAAGCCCAGGTGAACGTCGTGGTCCTGAAGACCGGTTTCTTCAAGAAGGGCGACCACCTGGAAGCGCCGAAATCCCTGGAAACCCACTGGCGGCAGCATGAACCCTACACGGTAGGCCCCATCACCAATGTGCGGGTTATCTGGCCCCATGGCCCCGCGGTGGAACCCGTGCAATTCGTCACCGGCATGAACGACTTCACCCTGGCGATCTCCAAGGATCTGATGGGCTCCTGGGGCCTGAACGAAGGCGACCTCGTGCAGGCCCGGCCGGCGCCGTGATGGGGCTGTGAGGTCTGAGGCACGAGGAGTACGCCTGCGGTCCACCTAGAGGATGAGTCCTGGCCCTCACATCATGAAACCTCACCACCTCGCCCCCACACGACCTCACTAGCTTTTCTTCGCCCTGGGATGCGCGGCGTCGTAGGTGCGGGAGAGCTGTTCCAGGTCCAGGTGCGTGTAGCGCTGGGTGGTGCTGAGGCTGGCATGGCCCAGCAGTTCCTGGATCGCGCGCAGGTCCATGCCCCGCGCCAGCAGGTGGGAAGCGAAGCTGTGGCGCAACGCATGGGGGCTGATGCGGGCGCGCAGGGCGGCACCCTCCAGGGCCCCCTGCAGCAGGTTGCGGACGCTGGTGGCCGTGAGCCGGCCGCCCCGCTGGTTGAGGAAGATCGCGGCGGTGGGCGGCAGGGACTTGGCGGCGAGGTGCTCGCGCCGGAACCGCAGGTAGGCCTGAAGGATTTCACCGGCCGCGGGATGGAAAGGCACCAGCCGCTCCTTGCTGCCTTTGCCGAGCACCCGCAGGGTCCGCACTTCGAAAATCACGTCCTGAAGATCCAGGCCCACCAACTCCGAAACCCGCAGCCCGGAGGCATACAACAGTTCCAATAAGCAGCGCAGCCGCGCGGTGGCGAAATCCACCGCCGGAGGCAGGTCCAGCAACGCGTTGCTCTCCCCTTCGCTCAGGAAGGCCGGCAGTTTCGAGGCCTGCTTAGGATTCCGCAGGCTGGAGGAAGGATCCACGGCGATGCGCCGGGTCTCCCAAAGCCACCGGAAGAAGGCCCGCGCCGTGGACAGGATGCGCGCCTGGCTGGCAGGATCCAGGCCCCGATCGCCCAGTTCCAGTGCGAAGCGGCGAAGGGTGCGGGCGCTAACTTCCCAGCCGGTCCATCGGGCCGCCACCGCGTGGGCCACCAACTTTTCCAGATCGCCCTTCTGGGCCCTGGCGGTGTGCGGCGACACGCCCCGCGCCTGCTGTTCCAGGTGAAAGGCCAGGATGGATTCGGTCAGCGGAACGGTCGTCGCCATCCTGCTACCATGCCATCATCCCATCCATCCCGGAGTCCCTGCGGTGAATGAATCCGTCACGACCATCGCTGAATTGTTCTATGCGGGGGTCGACCACGATCTGCCTAATGTGATGGCCGTGAAGCAGGATGGCCGTTACGTGCCCATTTCCAGCGGTGAGTTGAAGGCCTCGGTGGAACGCCTGGCCCTGGCCATGTATGACCGGGGCCTCCGGCCGGGCCAGCATGTGGCCATCCTCTCGGAAAACCGGCCGGAATGGGCGATCACGGACTATGCCTGTGCCATCTCGGGCCTGCCCAGTGCCACCATCTATTCCACTCTCATCGCCACTCAGTCCGCCTTCATCCTGAACAATTCCACCTCCCGCTGGGTCTTCTGCTCCAACCGCGGCCAGCTGGACAAGGTGCTGGAGCAGTGGCCGAACCTGCCCCGCCTGGAGGTCGCCGTGCTCATGGATGGCGATCCGCCCCTGGTGGAGGGCCGCTCCATCCTGACCTGGCACCAGCTGCAGGAGGAAGGCCGGGCTCAGGAAGCGCGCCGTCCGGAGGTCCGCCAGTGGGGCCTGGAACGCAAGCCCGGGGACCTGCTGACCCTGATCTACACCTCCGGGACCACCGCGGATCCCAAGGGCGCCATGCTCAGCCACGGCAACATCGTCTCCAACGTCCACGCCTCGTTGAAGGTGCTGCCGGTCCAGGCCAGCGACCGCTGCCTTTCCTTCCTGCCCCTGACCCATATCTTCGAGCGCATGGCCGGCCATTTCGTGATGCTGCACATGGGCGCCAGCATCTACTACGCCGAGAGCGTGAACACCGTCGCCCAGAACCTGCTGGAAGTCCGCCCGACTGTGCTGTGCAGCGTGCCGCGGATCTACGAAAAGATCTTCGCCAAGGTCATGGATGGCGTGGCGGGCTCCGGGTGGAACAAGCGGCACCTCTTCCACTGGGCCTACCATGTGGGCCAGCGCGCGGTGCCCTTCCTTTACGAAGGCCAGGCGCCGAAAGGCTGGCTGGGCTTCCAGTACGCCCTGGCCAAGCGGCTGGTCTTCTCCAAGGTGAAGGCCCGCACCGGCGGCAAGATCCGTTTCGCCGTCAGCGGCGGCGCACCCCTCATGCCCAAGGTGATGGAATTCTTCTGGGCCATCGGCCTGCCCATCCTTGAAGGCTATGGCTTGACCGAGACGAGCCCGGTCATCACCGCCAACCGCCTGGGCATGGTGGGGCCCGGCACCGTGGGAACGCCGCTCTACGACACCTGGGAGGCTAAGGCCTTCCTGAAGATCGCCGAGGACGGCGAGATCCTCTGCCACGGTCCCAATGTCATGCTGGGCTACTGGGACAACCCAACCGCCACGGCCGAAGCCATCGACGCGGAGGGCTACTTCCACACGGGCGACATCGGGGAGCTGGATGCCCTGGGCCGGCTGAAGATCACCGACCGCAAAAAGGAATTGATCATCACCAGCGGCGGGAAGAAAGTCGCCCCCCAGCCCATCGAGAACGAGCTTAAAACCGACAAGTATGTGTCCCAGGCGGTGCTCATCGGCGACCAGCGCAATTTCATCAGCGCCCTCATCGTGCCCAACTTCGATTCCCTGGAGCGCTGGGCCGGGTATAAGAAACTGCACTACGCGAACCACCGGGAACTGGTGGAGCAGCCCATCGTCATGGCCAAGCTCATGAGCCGGATCGAGATGGTCAACGCGACCCTGTCGAACTACGAGCGCATCAAGAAGATCTCCATCCTGCCCGATGAACTTACCGTCGAGAACGGCGCCCTCACCCCCAGCCTCAAGATCAAGCGGCGGGTGGTGAACCAGATGTATGGAGGCTTGATCGAAGGCATCTACGAAGTCCACAAAGGCGAATCGGAGGCCCACTAAGAGCCTGTTTCTGAATGCGACGAGCCGCGCTGGGCGCGCCGGGCGAGCGGGGCAAGGCAGCCGACCACGGCGTATCGGCCATACGCTACGGGAGGCTAACGACTCCCCGCGAAGCCCGCCGCCCCAGCCCGAAGGGACGGGGCCAGCCGCGCATCGGGGCGTCACGGACCTTGTGCATATGGTATATATGCCCTGCGGTCCCTTCCTTGCGATGCATCGCGGCTGACCTCCGTCGCGGCGGCGTCCCATTCAGAAACAGGCTCATAAATGTCCATGCGCATCACCCCCCATTCGATTCCCATCCTGACCACCTTCGATCCGCCTCCCGGCATGGACATCGAGCACATCGTCGGGCCCTGCTGGGGCATCACCGTGCGCAGCCGCAGCGTGGTGGGCACCGCCTGCGCCGGTTGCCAGCAGCTCTTCGGCGGCGAGATCACCATGCTCACCGAACTGGCCAACGACAGCCGCAACGAAGCCATGAACCGCCTGGAGGCCCATGCGGTGGAGATGGGCGCCAACGCGGTGCTGTCCATGCGCTTCGACAGCGGCGAGCTGATGCAGAACACCAACGAGATCATCGCCTATGGCACCGCGGTGAAGCTCCGCCCTAAGGCCTAGTGGGCGCGGGGCCGCCCAGGATTTCCGCAGACCTGGCCCGGCGACTGGACCGGCTGTCGGTGGCCGCCCACCGCTTCCACCGCTACGCCCACCATCCCCTCTGCGTCGAGTACGAAGGCGAAGTGTTCCGCCTGGGTCGCCGTGCACGGATCTGCCGGGGCTGCGCCCTCATGGCACTGGGGGTGGGCGCGGGCCTGGCAGCCGCCCTGGGTCTGCCGCGGCTCTCCTTATCCGCCACCGGCCTTGGCCTGGAGGGGCTCGCACTTCTGATCTCCGTGCTTTTCTGGCCGCGCCCTCTCGATCGGTCCCAAGCCCTAGAAGGCACCCCGGAAGCCCAGTCCCTGACCAGCCACCACCGCATCCCGACCCGCCCGCTGAAGCTGGCCACCCGCTTCGTGCCGGGGTTCCTGTTTTCATTCTCGGTGGCACAGGGCCTCTTCACGGGTGGCGCCGTGGGCTGGAGCTTGGCATCCACCGCCATGGCCTGCCTGACCCTGGCGGTCCTCGCCTATCGTCGCCGGGGCCCTTCCCGGGAGCCCTGCCGCACCTGCCCCGAGCGCTTCCAGCTGCACCGCTGCCGCGGTGTGCAGGAGATCCTGCGGCGGGAGCGCGCCTTCCAGCGGCTGGCGGGGAGGCTCCTCCATCCTTCCCATGACCGAAACCCGGCCTGATCGGGCCATGGAAACAGGTGGATGAACGGCTAAGCGCAATGGATCCCTACCCCTGTATGGTCGGCGCAGCTTTCGGAGAGTGAAGATGGTCCCTGGGCTTCAGGCACAAAAGCGAAAGTGCATGGGTGGATGGATTGGCTTCTCGGAAGATCGGGATAGTCGTTCGGAGAGTCAGGGCTTTGACGTCCAGCCCCATGCCTCAAAGCTGGTGACGCTCAAGGGCCGCGTCGGAGGTACCACGTGGGACCTGTCCACGACGTTATGGCAAGGCATTCCTCTCGAGCGCCAAGACTCCTTCGAATTGAAATTAAGGTATTTCATTTTGATCACATCGCCACTCCTTCCATTCAACGCAAACGGCTTATATGCATTAACTTAGTTGTGTTTAATAATCGGCCTACGGCTTGCTTCCATAGATCTGTCCTTAGGAGACAGATCATGCAGACCCCGGGCATTAGCTTTCGCTCCGCCCTTCTCCTGACTGCCATAACCACCGTGGTGGGCGCGCAGCTTGCGGGCGAGAAAGTGATGTTCTGGCGCTCGAAACCCCAGGAAATGCATTCGGCGGAAAGTGTTCCTGCCAGCGGGGATGGTCCGAGTTTCGGATGGAGTCAACGAAAATTCGAAGATGTCCATCCGGGTCAAACACCTGGCCCGCCCGTCCAAAGTCGCGGCGGATTCAGCGGTTCATGTCGTCTGGATCCTGCCGAGGCAAGGCGACCGGTAGAATGCCGGAGCCCTGGCCCTGAACAAGACTCTCGAAGGGGGTCTCGATACCCTGACCCCGCACTGCCGTTTCAAGGCTTCGATCACGCCGGAACCCGGCGGGCAGGTCGTGGAACCTTCTCCTGAGCCGGTCTTCACCTACCACGTAGAGAGCAACAAATAGGATCGTCGCCCAGGCCAATCCGGGGAGACCCGGACAGTCCCCAACACCTTCCCCGGAGGGCGTTGTGCCTCAGGAACCTGTCTTGAAACCAGTCAAGGAGCCAATGACTACTGATCCGATGACACCGACACCTGCAAGCATCAGCCTGGTCAAGTCGCTGAATCAAGTGCTCGGCCAGAACGAACACGTTGAAGGATTGATGGCCGCCAGTGCCGAGGGCTTGGCCTCGGTCAACCTGGCTCTGAAGCGGGAACTCGCCGACGGCAACACTGGCCCTGGGATCGAGGCTGCCCTCGAGAAAAGCAAGGCCGTCGAGGAAAAAGTGCTGGAGGCATCCGAAAAATTGTCGGACGTGAACCAGGCCCTGAAAGATGAAGTCAAGGAGCGGAGCGAACTAGAGGATGAATTGGCGGCTGTCAAAGAACAGGCGGAAACGGATCGCCAGGCATCCCTCCACGACCTGCTGACGGGCCTGCCTAACCGGACCTTGTTCAACGATCGCCTGGAACATGGCTTGGCCCAGGCACGTCGGCATGGCTGGACCCTGGCGGTGATGTTCGTGGACTTGGACGACTTCAAGACCATCAACGACTCGTATGGGCACGAAGCAGGCGATGCCGTGCTGCGGACCATCGCGGACCGCCTGCAGGGAAGCACTCGTGACGAGGACACCGTCAGCCGTCATGGCGGCGATGAATTTCTGTACCTGCTGATGGAAGTCAAGGATGAACGGGATATCGAGGCTATCGCGGGCAAGGTGATTGAGGCGATCCAGGCGCCATGCCACCTGGTGGTGGACGGCCATAGCATCAGCCAAAGCATCCATGCCAGCATCGGGATCTCGCTGTTTCCGAACCATGGCGCCACTGCCGAAACCTTGATCAACCAGGCCGACGGCGCCATGTATGAAGCGAAACGGAGCAGGTCAGGGTATTCCTTCGCGAAATAGGCTGTGCACACCAGGACCTAACGCATTTGATCCCGCGCCGGAGCATGGTTTGACCCGTACTGGTTTACTCAGTCATCCCATCGCTGCCGTACTTCCTAGGCGCAGCCGAAGGTGGAGGGTCGACCCTGGGAGATGCTCGTGGGCTGCCAGAGCGCTTGGCAATTCGCCCGGAAGTGGGGTCGATATTTCGGCAATGCCCTGACCAAGGACATCGTGAGTTTGCGCGAACGGGCTGGGTCACTGGGTTCCACTCTCCCTGGATGAATGGAAGGCGCAACCTCTGCAGCCATCTTCGGCGTCTGGGATTTGAAAAGGTGCCGTTGAGGCGAGACATCCATCCCGAATCGCTGGATCATGTCGTCAATGGACTCTTCACTCGATCATCCCAATCTGCCCCTGGGCCCCGCCTCCATCCAGGCAGGTGATCCTGGTTCGCCGGTCGAATCTCACGGCTCTGGTTCCGTCCAGGTTCCTACCGAATCCATGAAATCTACTAATAGCTCTTTTTTTAATTACTTACGAGAGCTGTTCGACATGATCAAGTTCGAGCACACAGTCTTCGCCCTGCCCTTCGCCTTCCTGGCGGCCCTGGCCGCGGCCCAGGGGCTGCCGCACCTGCGGACGGTGCTTTGGATCATCGCCGCCATGGTCGGTGCCCGAACGGCGGCCATGACCTTCAACCGCCTGGTGGATGCGGACCTCGACGCGGAGAATCCCCGCACCGCCAAGAGGGCCCTGCCGGCGGGCCGGGTGCCCCGCTGGGCGGCGCTCCTGATGCTCGGCCTCGGCATCATCCTCTTCGAGGTGGCCGCCGGGGCGCTGGGTCCCCTGTGCTGGCAACTCTCACCCCTGGCCCTGGTCATCATCCTGGGGTACTCCCTGTGCAAGCGCTTCACCGCAATGGCGCACGTGGTCCTCGGTCTGTCCCTCGCGGGGGCTCCGCTCGGGGCCTGGATCGCCATCACCAACCGGGTGGAACTGCCGGCCTGGCTCCTGGCGGGCGGCGTGCTCTGTTGGACCGCGGGCTTCGATATTCTCTACAGTCTGCAGGACCAGGATTTCGACCGGGACCGGGGGTTGCATTCCCTTCCTGCCCGGCTGGGGACGGCAGGCTCACTCTGGCTCTCGCGCCTGCTGCACCTGGCGGCCTTGGCCTTCTGGGCCTACTTCAACCGGTCCGTTGATGGCCACGTTTTCCCCTGGTTGGGCTGGTGCTTGGTTGCCGGCATCCTGGCCCGGGAGCAATGGCTGGTGCGCGGCGGCCGGCTCGACCGCATCGACCAGGCCTTCTTCACCATGAACAGCCTTGTGGGCCTGCTTTTTCTCAGTGGCCACCTGCTCGAGTGGCTGGTATTGAGGTCCAGCGGCGTAGCTTAAAAAAGGCCGTGGGTGGTGGGCTTTGGGCTGCGGGCCGAGGCCATTTGGAATCGCCGGCGGCACACCCTGAAGTTGCTGCTGAAGGCCGCCTCGAGGAGGAACCTCAGGACTCAGGATTTAGGACTTTGAGACCCCAGCCCACAGCCCACTGCCCCCAGCCTATTGCTCGACATTCCAGCCCGGACGGCCTAAGGTAGTCAGGCTATGCCCAACCCCGATAGGAAGTCCGGCAAAGTGCCGGTGCAGCGAGCTCGCAGGGCGGTCCGGCAGAGCCGGCCGGATTCGAGCCGCTTCATCACCCTCATGCTGGTGTTCAGCCACACCACCTTCCGCTGGTCGGTCTCCAAGAAGGTGCTCCTCTGGCTCACCGGGGGCGCCGTGGGTATTTGGGCCCTGGCGTTCATCGGCTCCGGCTACGGGTTCTGGGCCACCAAGAAGATCATGAGTTTCGACCGGCTCCAGAAGGAGACCCAGGAGCAGGAGAACCACCTGCGGGGGACCCTGGACCAAGCCACGGGCCTGGAGGGCGAGATCGCCGCCCTGCGCAAGCAGCACGAGGAACTGCTGCGCCTGTTGGACCCCAAAGCCTCGGCTCCCCGCATCCCGCCGATGCCCCATGCCGGCCAGCCAGGTCCGCCGTCCCACGCGGAGGCAAAGGAAGCCAAGGACGCCGCCGCCCAGAGGCTGAGCAAACTGAGGCAGGAGCTGGCCCAGAGCGAGAGCGAAGCCGCAGCCATCAAGGCCCAGATGGCCCCCATCCTGGATGCGTGGATGCATACGCCCTCCATCCAACCCACCGCGGGCTACCTCAGCTCCGGGTTCGGAGTCCGCATCAATCCCTTCGCCAAACGGGAGGAAACCGAGGACGGACTCTTTGGCTTCCATTCGGGTCTGGACATCACCAACGCCGAAGGCACGCCCATCCAGGCCACCGCCGACGGCATTGTGGAAAGCGCCGGCTGGATGGATCGCTACGGCTACGCGGTGCTGTTGAAGCACAACGACGAACTGGAAACCCTCTATGGCCATATGTCCCGCTGGGACGTGCAGGTGGGCCAGACCGTGCACCGCGGGGACATCCTCGGCAAGATGGGCCAGAGCGGCCATGCCACGGGCGTGCACCTGCACTACGAAGTGCGGCTGCACGGCAAATCCGTGAACCCCACCCCCTACCTGCGGCTCCAGAAGGAATGGCTGTCCACCCTGGGCGGCCAGCCCTAGAAGGGTTGGGGATTGTGGATTTTGGGCTTTTTGGATCATCGCTCTTGGCGAGGTCCATCAGCTCAAAGCTCAAGACTGTCAGCTCATACCTCACAGCCCAGGGCCCTCAACTCTCGCTCCAGGACCCAAGCCTCTATGGGCTGGTACACTGATCGACCTGCCCCAAAGGCCCTGCGATCCCCACCCCAGCATGGAGGTCCCGATGTTTGATTCCAAGAAGAGCAAGGAACATTCCCCGGCCGTCCACAGCCTGCTGGGCAAGGGCACCCTGTGGAAGGGCGAGATCCACACCGGTGAGCACTCCCTGCGCATCGAAGGCACCGTGGAAGGCACCATCCACAGCGAGGGCGAAGTCACCATCGCGCCCACGGGCCTGTTGAACGGCACCATCCACGCCAAGCACATGATCGTCACTGGCCAGGCCAAGGGCGTCTTCAAGATCCTGGAATGCCTGGAAATCCATGGCACCGGCTGCGTGGAAGGCGACGTGGAGGTGGGCAGCCTGGTGGTGGACGAGGGCGGCACCCTGCAGGGCACCTGCACCCGCCGGGGCATGAAGAAGCCCGAGAATTTGGCAAGCAGGACCGAGGACAAGGCCGAACTCAGGGCCGAAACCCGGCATGATCCGAAAGCCGAGAAGGGTAAGGCCGAAGCGAAGAAGAACGGCCTGCCTCAGGGCCCCCTCCACGTCACAATTCCCGCCCCTGTGAAAACCGAAGCCAAGGGCGAGCTGGTTGGCGCTGGAATGGGTACTGGTACCAACGGCAAGGGCCCCGAGTAGCGTCAGCCCGGATAGAGGCCCGGGCTCCAGAGACCCGCCTTTTCAGGCAACCCCAGGGCCAGGTTCAGGTTCTGGACCGCTTGTCCGGCCATGCCTTTGATCAGGTTGTCCAGGGCGGCCAAGATCGCCACCCGGCGGCCGTTCACCGCCAGGCCGATCTCGCACAGGTTCGAGCCCACCACCCCGGCCAGGCGCGGTGAGCCCTCCACCAGGCGGATGAACGGCGCTTCTGAATAGGTGGCCTGGTAGCGCTGCTGCAGCGCCGCCTCGTCCAGGCCCTCCGGCAACTGGAATTGCACCGTCGCGAAAATGCCCCGCACCAGCGGCGCGGAGTGGGGCACGAAGGCCAGATCGCCCCGGATGCCGAGGCCGCTCAGCAGGCCCTCCATCTCCCCCTGATGCTGATGCTCCAAGGCTTTGTAGGCGCGGAAATCGTGGGCCCGGGTGGGATGGTGAGCGGTTTCCGAGGGCAGCGCGCCGGAACCGCTGGAGCCCGTCACACCGCTCACCGCCACGAAGCCCAGGTCGAGGCCGCGCAGGGGCAGCAGCGCCAGCTGCACCGCCGTGGCGAAGCAGCCGGGATTGGCGATGCGGGGGGCGCCTTTCAATTCGGCGGCCTTCCATTCCGGCAGACCGTAGACAAAGCTGCCCAGCCGGTCGGGGCAAGGATGCGCCCTTCCATAGCTGGCCGTGAACACCCCGGGGTCCGCCAGGCGAAAGTCGCCGCTGAGGTCTAGAAGCGTCACACGGTCCGCGATGCCCGCGGCACTCCAAGCCGCCTCCAGGCTGCGGAGCTGGCTGGCCAGTTCGAAGTGGGGCTGGGCGGAGAACATAACGATGGAGTCGCTTCCCGCGAATCCAGTCCAATCGGCCTCCGCCTGGAATGCAAGCTCCAGGAAGCCCTGAAGGTTGGGGTGGGCCTTCCCGACGGCCTGCCCCGCATGGGAACGGGACACCGCTTGGATGCTGGCGATATCCGGATGCCCGGACAGCAGGCGCAACAGCTCGCCTCCGCCATAGCCCGCGGCCCCGAGGATGACCGCGTGGATTTTCATGCACGCACCGCCTTCCGGCTCTCCACCAGCTCCAGCACGAAGTCGCCGAGGCCGCCGGGATCATTGCGGGCGTTCTTGGCGGGCAGGCCCAGCTCTTTCTCCACAAAGCGCACGCCCACCTGGTTGTCCGTGGCGGGCCCGGCGATGAGATCGGCGGCAATGCCGAAGGACTGCTTCAGGAAACTCACGCCGCCGGCCACGCCCACGGGATCGTTGGCGCACAGCACGAAGGCCGCCGCCAGGAACCGCAGTTCCGGATCCGACAGGATGGCCTGCACGCCGTACTCGCCCATGATGCCGTCGCCGGTCTCCGCCACGATGACGTCCACGCCCCGGGAAGCGGCTTCCGCGAACAGGATCTTCGCGGCGCCGGGAGCATTGTCCGCGTTGGTGGCCACCACGCCCGCGTCGGTGAAGTCCAGCGCCACGTCGGCGCCGTAGTCCCGCATGCCCAGGATGTCTTTCATCAGGCTGATGCCCGTGAGCTTCAGGCCGCCGACCCGCAGCCCCGCGGCCCGGAAGCGCCGGACGAGGGCGCAGGCGGCGGCGGTCTTGCCGGAGTTCATGCAGGTGCCCGCCACGAAGACCACCGGGCAGGTCGGCAAGGCGCCGCCGCCCTTCAAGGCGCCCTGCTGGATCTTGGCGGGATGGCCCTGGCGCTTCTGGAATTCCGGATAGATCAGCACCTGGCCCAGCACCTCGATCTCGAAGGGGCGGCCCACATCCGGGTTGTGCGAAACGCAGTGGCCCAGCACGCCGCCGAGGTTCAGGACATTCAGCGTCTGCCCAACCTGCACTGAGGCCGGCAGCACCCCCTCGTAGCCGTGCAGGGCGTTGCGGTGGCCCAGGGCGCCCACGATGAGGTCGCCCTTCTGCAGTACGCTCATGCGGCCGAAGACATCCTCCAGTTGGTTGTAGACGCTCTTGTCCCCCAGGATGCGGCCCGCCAGCACCGTCCCGGCCTCGGCCTGGATGGCTTCGGTGAGGGTCACCATGCGGTCCAGCCGCAGGTTCCGTGTGACGGAGGAAATCTTGTCGAGATGGATCCTCATTCGGCACCTCCAGCGCCCATGGCGAGCATTTGAGGCACGCCGTAGAGTTTCGCGAAACCGGCCGCTTCGGCCCCGCTCCACAAGTGGTTGGCTTCACCGTAGCTGGCCACCTTCGCGTTCATCAGCCCGTTGGGGGAGCGCACCCCGTCCACCGAGAAAGTCCGCGGATGCAGTGTCAACCGCACCTCGCCGCTAACCTTTATTTGGGTGGAAGCCAGGAAGGCTTCCAGATCCCGCACCAGGGGATCAAAGAACTTTCCTTCGTGCAGCATCGCGCCGAAGAGATTGCCCAGGGACTCCTTCCAGAACAGCTGCTGACCCGAGAGCACCAGTTTCTCCAGCTCTCGGTGGGCGGCGATGAGCAGATGCGCCGCCGGCGCTTCGAAGCCCACGCGTCCCTTGATGCCCAGGATGGTGTCACCCAGGTGCACGCCGCGGCCGATCCCATAGGTCCGGCCGATGCGATTCAAGGCCCCGATGAGGGCCACCGGCGGCATGGCCGCGTCGTTCAGCGCCACGGGAATACCGTTCTCGAAGGCCACCACCAGTTCGAAATCAGGCAATTCCGGCGACACCTCGCCGCCGGGAAAGGCGGTGTCAGGCAGCGTGGACCAGGAATCCAGGGTCTCGGCGCCGCCAATGCTTGTCCCCCACATGCCCTCGTTGACGGAGTACACCGCGGTCTTGGCGGGGATGTCGATGCCCTTGGCCGTCAGGAACGCCACTTCGTCGGCCCGCGACAGGGCCAGCTCCCGGATGGGGGTCAGGATCTGCAGCTCCGGTGCGAGGGTCCGGAAGGCCACGTCGAAGCGCACCTGGTCATTGCCGGCGCCCGTGGAGCCATGGGCCAAGGCCTCGACTCCCAGCTCCTTGGCCACGCGCACCACCGCCGCCGCCTGGCACACGCGCTCCGCGGACACGGAGAGCGGGTAGGCCTGGCCCCGCAGCACATTGCCGTAAATGAGGTAGCGCAGGTAGTGGTCGAAGAGCTCCTGGCGGACGTCCACGGTGCAGTGGGACTCGGCGCCCAGGCTCGCGCTGGCCGCCTCGATGCGGGCCAGTTCAGCGGGGGGGAAGCCGCCGGTGTCCGCGGTCACGGTGCTCACGGTCCAGCCCTGGTCCCGGAGGTAAACGACGCAGAACGAGGTATCCAGGCCCCCGGAAAAGGCCAGCAGGACATGCTTACTCATGGGCAGCTCCGAAGGCGAACAGCGCGGCTTCTTTGTGGGCCCAGAAGGCCCGCCGGTCTTGGATCCAGGCGCGCTCCCTGTGCAGTTCCGCGCGCAAATGATCCAGGCCCAGATCCAGAGCGGAGCCCAGATGGGAGGCCGTCAGGGCCTCCCGATCCGGGATGAAATCGCCCTCTTGGATCCGCTCCGCCACGGCCCGGTAGGCCTCCCGGAAGGAGAGGCCCTGGGCCACCAGGGTGTAGGCCTGATGGGCGGCGTAAAGGTCATCGGAACAGGCCTCCGCGGCCTGGTCCGCGCGCACCTGCAATCCTTCCACCACCTGAGTGAAGATGGCGTAGGCCTGGTTGCCGGCATCAAGGGCCTTGAACATCGGCTGCTTCAGCAGCTGCAGGTCCCGGTGGTAGTTGGAGGGCAGGCCGCACGCGATCTGCTCCACCAGGTGGGCCCAGCCCCGCAACTCGCCCATGCGCCCCCGCAGCAGCTCCACCACGTCGGGGTTGCGCTTCTGGGGCATGATGCTCGAACCGGTGGTGAAGGCATCGGGGAGCTGCAGGAATCCGAATTCCTCGGTGGTGTAGAGCGAGAGATCCCACAGCGCCTTCTCCAGCACGAAGGCCACGGATCCCAGCCAATGCAGGATGGCCAGCTCGTGCCGGCCCCGGGAATTCTGCACGTCCACCACGCTGCGCTGCACGGCGCTGAACCCCAGCAACTCAGCGGTGAAGGGCCGGTCCAGGGGCAAGGGCACGCCGAATCCGGCGGCGCTGCCCAACGGGCACTTATCCAACCGGGCTTGCAGCCCATGGAGCGCCTGGAGTTCCTCCACGAGGCCTTCGGCAAAAGCGGCGGCCCACAGCCCGAAGGTGGACGGCATGGCCCGGCGGAGGTGGGTATAGCCCGGCATCGGCACCTGTGAGTGGGCCTCGGCGAACTCCACGAAGGCCAGAGCCAGCCGCAGGATGCCTTCCCCCGCATCCAGGGCCGCCGACCGGTAGTACAACCGCAAGGCCAGGATCACTTGGTCATTGCGGGAGCGGCCCAGATGGATGCGCTGGCCGGCCTCGCCCAGTTTCGAAGTGAGGCGGGCTTCGATGGCCGTGTGGCAGTCCTCCTGCTCGGGCAGAATGCTGAAGCCATTCGCAAGGGCTTCAGCCTGGATGGCCTTCAATTCCGCCACCAGGGCCTGGGCGTCGGCGAGGTCCAGGAGACCCGCCTTGGCGAGCATCCGCGCATGGGCTGCGGAACCCACCGCATCGAAGGGCACCAGCCTGAGATCGGTCGCAGGGTCCTCGCCCACGGTGAAACGGTGGATGGCCTGGTCCAAGTCCAGGCCCTTGGCCCAAAGTTGGGCGCCCTTGGGATGGACGGTTTCAGTGGACATGGCAGGCCTTGGCGGCATCGCTCTGAAGTGCACCGGGAGTGTCGGCGACCACCGCCAAAGTTTCGAAAAAAGCCCGGATAAGCCGCTGGTAGCAGGCCACGCCTTCGTTGAGCTCCGCCCGGGTGAGGTACTCGTTGGGGCGGTGGCTGCGGTGGGTGTCGCCCGGGCCGATCTTGACGGTGGGGAGGTCACCCAGGAAGGCCCAGTCGCTGGTGGTGTGGGAGCCCACGGGCCCCACGTTGCCATTGGCTTCCAAGGCCGATCGCAGGATCGGGTGGTCCGGAGGCGTGGCCTTGGGCAGGTAGCGGTCGGAATGGACGAACACCTCGCTTTCCAGGTGAGATGCCACCTCGGCGGCCAGCACCCGGTGGTCCAGGTTGGGCGTCGTCCGAAAGTCCACGAAGAACTCGCAGGCGTCGGGCACCTGGTTCCTCGCCAGGCCGCCGTTCACCTGGGTGACCTGGGCCTTGGAGGCGCCCAGCAGGGGATGTCCGGGGAACTGCAGAGCGGCCAGCTTGGCCATGTCCCGGGCCGCCTTGTGGATGGCGTTGTCCGCCAGGCCCGCGTGGGCCACGTGGGCACTCTCGCCGTGGGCCACGCACCTTAGGATGAGCATGCCCCGCTGGGCACCACAGGCCTGGAGGCTGGTGGGTTCGCCGACAATGGCTGCGTCCAGCGGGGCCAGATCCGCCAGGATGGTGGCGATGCCCTGGCCGCCGATCTCCTCCTCGGCCGTGAAGGCGAAGAGGGCGGTGCCGCTAGGCGGCGGGTTGTCCGCCAGCTCGAGCGCGGCGCACAGCATGGCGGTGACACAGCCCTTGGCGTCGTTGGAACCCAGGGCGTAAAGCCGGTCGTCCTTCCACTCGGGCTGGTAGGGATCCGTGTCCCAGCCTGCGCAGGGCGGCACGGTGTCGAGGTGCGAATTCACCAGCAGTCGCGCGCCTCCGCTGCCCACCTGGAACCAGAGATTGTTCCCTTTTCGCTGCACGGCGATGCCCCGTTCCTGAAGCAGCGACGTGATCCAGTCGGCGATGGCGGCCTCGTGTTTCGAAGGGCTGGGGATGCTCACGAGGGCTTCGAGGACCTGCGCGGGCGTCATGAACCCACCTCGACCGGTTGGAGCTGGCCCTGCAGTTCATCCTGGGGCTCCCCCGCCGTGATCATGGTGCCGCTGCCCTCGTTGGTGAAGACTTCCATGAGCAGGGCGTCAGGGCGCACGCCGCTCACGAGGTGCACGCTCGGCACTCCGCCCGCCAGCGCCTTCCGGGCCGCCTCGACCTTGGGCCGCATGCCCGCGGTGATGGCGCCCGTCTGCTCGAGTTCCGCCAGCTTCTCCAAGGTAGCGAAGGGCACCAGCGAAGAGGGCATGGCCACGTCGGCCAGCAGGCCGGGCACCTTCAGCAGGAAGAAGAGCTTCTCGGCCTTCAGGGCCACCGCAAGGGCCGAGGCCAGCGTGTCGGCGTTGGTGTTGAACACCGTCCCTTCGTCGTCCCCGGTGAGAGGGGCGATGACCGGCACGAAGCCTCCCTGGATGAGGTGGGTGAGGACCGCGGGATCCACGGACTGGATATCGCCCACGAGCCCGAAATCCACGGCGACCGTCGCCTGAGCACCGTCTGGCTGGATCTCCACGGGCGGGCGCCGGGTGGAAGTCACCAGGCCGGCGTCCACTCCGCTTAGTCCCACGCACGGCAAACCCGCCAAACGCAGGTCCGCCAGCAGATCCATATGCACCTTGCCCGCAAAGGCCATCTTGGCGGCGTCCAGCACCGCCGGGCTGGTGACTCGCCGCCCCCCCACCTTGGCGATGGGCAGGTCCATGGCTTCACAGAGCGTGTCCAACGCCGAACCGCCACCGTGGACGATCACCAGCGGGATGGAGAAGCTCCAGAGCAGCGCCAACTGCTCGGCCACGGCTCTGCGGAGGGTCGGCTGGTCCAGCAACTCCCCGCCGAGCTTCACCACGAAGGTCTTCTGGCGGAAGCGCCGCACGTACTTGGCCGCGGAACGCAGGGTCTCGTAGGGATTCGGGGTGTGCGACATGGGAACCTCGGGACTCAGAAGGTGCATCGGTGAAGTGCGAAGGTCAGGTATTCAGTAGCCAGTCCATAAGGGCGCGCTGGACGTGGAAGCGGTTTTCCGCTTCGTCCACCACCCGGCTGCTGGGGTGGTCCAGCACATCGTCGGCCACTTCGACATTGCGCCGGACCGGCAGGCAGTGCAGGAAGATCGCGTCCGTCGCGGCCTTGGCCATGTGGGCCCGGTCCACCTGCCAATCGGAATGGGCCGACAGCTCGGCGGCGCCAAGCCCCGCGCTGGTGGCTGGCCCCCAAGCCTTGGCATAGACGGCCCGGGCCCCTTGGAAGGCTTCGGTCTGGTCGTTCGTCAAGGACACGCTGCCGCCGGTGTAGGCCGCCAGGGCGCCGGCTTCGGCCATCACGGAAGGATGCAGTTCGAAGCCTTTGGGATGGGCGATGCGAATATCGCACCCAGCCGCCGCGGCGGTGAGAAGGAAGGAGTTGGGAACCGCCTTCGGCAGAGGCTTGATGTGGGGCGCCCAAGTCAACGTGACCGGCAGTTTTTTGGTCGCGCCGAAGGTCTCGCGGATAGTCATCAGATCCGCCAGTCCTTGACAGGGATGTTCCCGGGCGCTTTCCATGCTGATGATCGGCACCGTGGAATTCGCGCGGAACGCGTTCATCACGGGGTCCACGTTGTCCGCCTCGTCATCGGCGCAGGTGGCGAAGGTCCGGACCGCCAGGGCGTCCACGTACCGTGCAAGCACCGGCACCGCCTCCTTCACATGCTCGGCGCGGTCGCCGTCCATCACCGCGCCCGGCCGGTCCTCCAGCTTCCAGACTCCGTTGCCCACTTCCAGCACGATGGCATTGCCGCCGCCCCGCGCCATGACCGCTTCGAAGGAGGCCCGGGTGCGGAGGCTGGGATTGAAAAAGACCATGCCCAGGAGCTTGTCCGCGAGGTGTTTGGGAAAACCGCCCTTCCAGCCAATGGCCTTGGAGAGGATCGCTTCCACTCCGGCGGGGCCCAGATCCTGGATGCTCGTGAAGTGCTTCATGGGTGACCCTTCGAGAATTGATGGACGGCGTCGATGAGGGCCTGGAGGCCCACCTCGCTGATGTTCAAGGGGGGCATCAGGCGCAACACCGCAGCATCGCCGGAGCCACCCACAAGGATCCGCTTGGTTTGCAGGAAGCCTTTGAGCGCCGGGGCCTGGGCGCCAGCATCAAGGCCCAGCAGAAGCCCCGACCCGCGGACTTCCTGAACCACCGTCCCGGCGAGTCCGGTCTTCAGCGCTTCCTCAGCTTTCGTGGCGTTTTCCATGAGCCCCTCGCCTTTGATGACCGCGAGGGTGGCCCGCAGCGCCGCGCAGGCCAGGGGAGCGCCACCGAAGGTGCTGCCCAGATCGCCGGGCTTCACCTGAGAGGCCACGTCGGTACTCAGCAGTACCGCCCCCATCGGCAAGCCGCTGGCGATGCCCTTGGCGCAGGTCGTGATGTCTGGCTGGACCCCGTAGATGTGGCTGGCGAAGGGCTGCCCCAGTCGGCCGAAGCCGGTCTGGATCTCATCGAAGATCAAAAGGGCCCCGGTGGCCCGGCACTTGGCCTGCAGGGCCTGGAACCAGTCGGTTCCCGCGGTCTTGACGCCGGCCATGCTCTGGACGGGTTCGAGGATGACCCCAGCGAAGTTCGAGAAATCCACGGTCTCCAGGGCGGCCAGATCTCCAAAGGCGAGGAAAGTGGTTGGAACCAGGAAATCCTCGTATCCCTGGCGGATTTTCGGATCGTCGGTAACCGATAGGGCGAGCAGCGTCCGCCCATGCCAACCGCCCTGGAAGGCGAGGAAGCGCTTCCGGCCGGTCACCTTAAGCGCGATTTTCAGGGCGTTCTCGTTGGCCTCGGCGCCGGAGTTGCAAAAGAAGACCGAGGCAGGGCCCTGGGCGAAATCCACCAACTCCTGGGCCGCCTGGTCCCGCAATGGAACGCGCGCCGCCGTGGAGTAGAAAATCAGTTCCTGGGCCTGGGCGGCGATGGCGCTGGCCACCGCGGGGTGGCAATGGCCCGTGGCGCATACACAATGGCCGCCGTAGAAATCCCAATAGGCGCAACCCTGGTCATCAAAAACCTGGTCCCCCAGCCCCCTGACGATGGGAAAAGGAAAGGGGGCGTAGGTGGATTGGAGGGCCGGGAGCGTGTCGATATGCACTTGGTACCGAATAGGTCTGCATGAAACGGGACATTCCGCTCATTGATTGCATAATATGCACAGATCTGCGAACGCCAAGTCAATACTATTTTTCACAGGAGCGCTTGATCTCAGTAATCATGGGTAATTCAACGGCCATGTCGAAGTTCCTGCTCCCTTGAATATTCACGAATGAAGCTGCATACTTTTTGCATGAGCCGCACACTGGACGAAGCCATCCTCCACCTCATCGAGAAGCACGCCCTGTCGGACCAGGACGCCCTCCGCTCCATGCTCGTGCGCCAGGGCCACGACCTGACCCAGCCCACCCTGTCGCGGCACCTGAAGAAACTGAACGTGCAGAAGGTGGAGGGACGCTACCAGCGGGTGGAGCCGGCGCACCCCGCCCTGCCCCCCTTCCACATCACCGAGGCGCCGCCCAACCTGATGGTGATCCGCACCGAACCCGGCTTCGCCAACGCCCTGGCCATCAAGCTCGACCATCTGGAAATCCCCGGCCTGGCCGGGACCATAGCCGGTGACGACACCATCTTCATCGCCGTGCATGGACAGCGCTACCTGGCTTCCGTCAAGGCCGCCGTGACTGCGGCGCTGGGCTGATGCGGCTGCGCGTTCAACGGGAATGAAATTCACCCCCAGCTTTCATTTTGTCTCGGGTATCGGCTCGCCCATACCGAGGTGGACCACACCAAGGCCTAAGGCCGTCCCCAGGACGCCTGAATTTCCTCTGCATAGCTGGCCCGTGACGGAGGTTTTCGCGTTTCCTAATTGGCGCCATCCGCGGTTTCATACCAAGTTGCATTCAATAAAATAGAACCACCAAGACACCAAGGGCACCAAGTTTCACTTTGTCTCGTGTATCGGCGCAGCCGATGCCGAGAAGAACCACCACATGTGCCAGCTTCGCGGATCAATTCGGCCGGTTCGGCGGTGGACTCACGCTCTGTGTGATCCACGCCGGACCGCCTGAATTTGCGGGCCTTCAGCCCGCAGGCTACGCGCCC
>JANXPB010000030.1 GCA_025357545.1 Holophagaceae bacterium | reverse complement strand
ACTGGAATGCCGTTGGCGCGAGCCAGGCGGGGGATCGGAGCGGTGATCTTGGGGTCGTCCAGCTTCCTGGGCGTGTTGAAGAGGGGTTGCAAAAACACTGGCCCGATCAGAATGCCGATGACCAGGATGACCAGGGGGGGCGCGGAGCTTGGTGCTTTGCTTGGTGTCTTCGTGCCTTCTCGGTATCGGCTTTGCCGATACACGAGACATTGAGATAGATGGTGGTTAATCTTTGTCTTTTGAATGCAAATAAGTATCAGGGTTGATGCCCGACGTGATCGTGTTCGGGGGCAGGCGCTTTCTTCGTGTTCGCATTCCTGGGCGTACTGTCCTTTTCCAGATACTGGTCGGGGTTCTTGGCCAGCGTGGTGTCGCATCCCGCGCAGCAGACGTAGTATTCGTGCCCCTTATGCTTTGACGATGATGCTCTTGCCGGGAGTTAGGGCATTGCCCAGGACGGGACAGATGGTATTGGTCGGCCCACCTAGGCTGGGACCGGTGAGAGTCACCAGGGCGCTGAAGCTGAGGGTTGTGAACATGAGAGGTTCCTTTTGGAGGGAGGCCTTGCGCCTCGGATGGATTCAAGTGGTGGCCAGGATAGGTGTAGGTCCGGATTCGGGCGTGATGGGGCCCTCCACCACCTCGCGTTTTTTCCACAGGTAGTACACCGCGGGATAGACCAGCAGTTCGAGGATGAAGCTGGTGGCGAGGCCACCCACCATGGGCGCGGCGATGCGCTTCATGAGATCCGCCCCGGTGCCCGTGCTCCACATGATGGGAAGCAGGCCGATGAAGGCCGCGAAGACGGTCATGGCCTTGGGCCGGATGCGCTTCACGGCGCCATGGATGATGGCTTCCACTAGATCGGCCTTGGTGTTCAGCTTGCCGGCGGTTCTCGCTTCATCGTGGGACAGGTCCAGAAAGAGCAGCATGAAGACGCCGGTTTCCGCGTCCAAGCCCATGAGCGCGATGAGCCCCACCCAGACCGCGATGGACATGTTGTAGCCCAGCGCATAAAGCAGCCAGAAGGCGCCTATGGCGCTGAAGGGCACGGCGGACATAACGATGGTGGCCTTGAAGGCCGACTTGGTGTTCGCGTAGAGCAGGCCGAAGATCAGCACCAGGGTAATGGGCAGAATGAGTTTCAGCCGTTCTTTCACCCGGATCATATTCTCGTACTGGCCGCTCCAGGTGAGGCTGTAGCCGGCGGGGATCGTCAGGCCCGAGGCGATGGCCTTCTTCGCCTGGTCCACGTAGGTTCCTACATCGGTTTTGGACGTGTCGAAATCCACCAGGACGTAGCCACTGAGCAGCGCGTTCTCGTCGCGGATCATGGCGGGACCTTGGGTCCACTGCAGGTCGGCGATCTCGCTCATCGGAATGGCAGCCCCGTTCGGCAGGGGCACCAGCACGCGCTTCAGGGCTTCCGGCGACTCGCGGTAGTCCCGCGCGTAGCGGACATTCACGGGGTACCGCGCCCGGCCATCGAAGACCGTGCTCTGGTTGTCGCCGCCGATGGCGGTCATCACCATCATGTTGGCCTGCTCGACGCTCAGTCCGTAGCGCGCCAGTTGTTCACGCTTAAGGACGAAGTCCAGGAAGTAGCCCTGGGCGGTGCGCTCGGCGAAGGCGCTGCGGGTGCCCGGCACGCGCTGGAGAATGCTCTCGGCCTCCACGGCGATTTTCTGAATGGTGGCCAGATCGGCGCCATTGATCTTCAGGCCCACGGGCGTGCGGATGCCCGTGGAGAGCATGTCCAGGCGCGCCTTGATGGGCATGGTCCAGGCATTGGGAATGGCCGGGAGCTTCACCACGCGGTCCAGTTCCGCGACGATGTCCTCCTGGGTGATGCGGTCCCGCCAGAAGGGGCGGAGGATCGCCTTGCCCCAGTCCGGAGCCCAGGAGGAGAACCACCGGGGCCTGCCCCGCCAGGCTTCCTCGGGCTTCAGCACGATGACCGTCTCCATCATGGAAAAGGGCGCTGGATCCGTGGCGGTGTCCGCTCGTCCCGCCTTGCCGAACACAGTGGCCACTTCAGGAATCGTCCGGATCAAGCGGTCCTGCACCTGAAGGATGCGCTGGGCTTCGGTTTCGCTGATGCCCGGCAGCGTCGAAGGCATATAGAGCAGCGTGCCTTCGTTCAGCGGCGGCATGAATTCGCTGCCCAGGCCCATGAAGGCTGGAATGGTGGCGAGCACCAGCAGCACCGCCACCGCGATGGTGGCTTTGGCGTGCCTGATCACAAAGCGGCAGGGGGGCTCGTAGATCCGATGGAGGAAGACGCTGATGGGGTGTTTTTCCTCGGAATAGTACTTCCCGACGGCGATTTGGGTGAAGGTCCAGGCCAGCCATTTGGGTTTGAACATGAAGGGTTCAACCCGCGCGAAGAGCATGCGCATGGCTGGATCCAGGGTGAGCGCCAGCAGGGCAGCGATGCCCATGGCGAAGTTCTTGGAGAAGGCCAGAGGCTTGAAGAGCCGGCCTTCCTGATCCATCAGGGTGAAGATGGGCAGGAAACTCACCGCCACCACCAGGAGGCTGAAGAAGACACTGGGACCCACCTCCATCAGGGCTTCCAGCCGGACGTGATAGAAATCCCCGGGCTTGCCTGCCTCGATCCATTTCTCGATCTTGCGATAGGCGTTTTCAACCTCGACGATGGCGCCATCCACCAGCACCCCGATAGAGATGGCGATGCCCGCGAGGCTCATGAGGTTGGCGTTCTGCCCGATGCCGTACAACGGGATGAAGGCCAGCGCCACGGACACGGGGATGGTGATGATGGGCACGATGGCGGAAGGCACGTGCCAAAGGAAGATCAGGATGATGATCGAGACGACGATCATTTCTTCGATGAGCTTGTGCTTCACGGTTTTGATGGAGTGCTCGATGAGTTCAGAACGGTCGTAGACCGGCACCACTTCGACGCCTTTGGGGAGACTGACTTTCAATTCCTCAAAGCGGGCCTTCACCCGGCCGATGACATTGAGGGCGTTCTCTCCTTGGCGCATGACCACGATGCCCCCCACCACGTCGCCATGGCCATCAAGATCCGCGATGCCCCGGCGCATCTCCGGGCCAAGAGTTACGGTTGCCACATCGCCCAGGCGCACGGGCGTGCCATTCTCGGCCTTGAGGACCGCGCTTTCGAGATCCTTCGTGCTCTTCACGTAGCCCCGACCCCGGACCATGTACTCGCGCCCACTGTACTCGACCAGGCGGCCGCCCGCTTCGGCGTTGGACGACTTCACCGCCTGGATGACGGTCTCGATGGAAATTCTATACGTCGCGAGCTTGTTGGGATTAAGGCTGACCTGGAACTGCCGGGATTGGCCGCCGATGGTCGCCACTTCAGCCACGCCGGGCACACTCCGGAGCGAGTAGCGCAGGAACCAGTCCTGGTAGGACCGCAGCTCGTCGGTGCTGTGCTGGCCCGAGTGGTCCACTAGGGCGTATTGATAGACCCAGCCCACACTGGTGGCATCCGGTCCCAATTCGGTTTTCACCCCTGGCGGCAGATTCGACGAGATCTTGCTCAGGTATTCGAGCACCCGGGACCGGGCCCAGTAGATGTCCGTTCCATCCTCGAAGATGACGTACACATAGGAGAATCCGAAGTCCGAGAGCGCGCGCACCGTTTTCACTTTGGGCGCGCCCAGGAGGCTGGTGACGATGGGGTAGGTGACCTGGTCTTCCACCAGATCGGGGCTGCGGTCCCATTTGGAGTAGACGATCACCTGCGTGTCGGAGAGATCCGGCACCGCGTCCAGCGGGATGTTCCGCATGGTCCAGAAGGACATGGCCAAGGCCAGGGCGGTGGCCGCCATGACCAGCCAACGGTTGTCGGCGGAAAACCGGATGATTTTCTGAAGGAAAGTCGGATGGTCGGGATCGTAGGCGCTGTTGCCGTGCATGGCGATCTCCTTTTAATGCTTGAACCCATCCGCGGGCGCGGATGGGGATGCGGTTGAGGAGCTCGCCTTCTGGCTGAGGTGCGCCAGGGTGGCCTTGAGCCGGGATTCGGAATCCACCAGGAAGTTGGCGCGGGTGACCACTTCATCCCCGGCCTTCAGGCCCGACAGGATTTCGACCTGCTCACCCACAGTGGCTCCGCTGCTAACTTCGCGGGGCTCGAATTTTCCATCGCCGAGCGCGATGAACACGACTTTTTGGGTGCCGGCATCCAGGACCGCGTCCAAGGGTATGAGGATGCCCTTGTGGCCAGGCCCCTTAAGCACCACTTCGCCGAAGAGTTCAGGCTTCAAGTCGCCCTTCGGATTCGGAAACTCGATGCGGACCTTGGTGGTGCGGGACTTGGGGTCCAGGATCGGATCCACAAAGGCCACTCGGCCCGTGAAGGTTTTGCCGGGAAAGGCTGGCAACGTCATGGTGGCTGCCAGGCCCACCTGGGCGAGCCCGAGTTCGGTCTCGTAGATGTCCGCCAGGGCCCAAACCCGGCTCAGATCAGTGATCTCGAAGGGAATATCCGCCGGGGTGAGGCGGGCGCCTTCCACGATGTTTTTGACCGTGACCACGCCGGTGACCGGGCAGCGCAGAGTGAGGGCCCGTTGGACCTCTCCGGTCTGCTCGAGG
This sequence comes from Holophagaceae bacterium, assembly GCA_025357545.1. Classification (GTDB taxonomy): domain Bacteria; phylum Acidobacteriota; class Holophagae; order Holophagales; family Holophagaceae; genus JANXPB01. The sequence continues at coordinate 10,495 of JANXPB010000030.1, read as the reverse complement.
CGAACCAGGGTCTCCGTCGGAACATCCCAAAGCGCGAGCCGGTGCCGGGCCGACTCCACCAGGTCGACCCCGCTGGAGGCCAGCGCCCCCCCCGCCAGAGCCTTCTGGGTTTTGAGCGCCAGGAGGAATTCCCGCTGGGAACTCACGAACTCCGGACTGTAGAGGCTGAAGAGTGGTTGGCCCTTGGCGACGGGCTTTCCGACGAAGTCCACAAAGAGCTGTTCCACAAAGCCTTCCACCTTGACGTTGATCTTGCGGACGCGGGTTTCATCCACCGCCAACCGCGCGGTGGTGCGGATCTCCCCCCTGACCATGCCTTCGATCACCTTCGCGGTCTTCAGGCCGATGAGCTGCTGGCGTTCGTGGTCGATGGTGACCGCCGAAAAGCCCTCGATGGCAGGGCCTTCGCCTTTGAGCTCCCCTTCATGCACCGGCACGTAATCCATGCCCATTTCGTCCTTCATGGGGGTGGGCGACGTCATGGAAGGATTCATCGGCGAACGGTAGAAGGAGATCTTGCCTAGGACATTGGAAGGCTTGGCGCCACCGCCTTCCATGGGCATCAACTTCATCCCGCAGATGGGACAATCTCCCGGATGGTCCCGGACGATTTGCGGATGCATGGGGCACTGGTAAATCTGCTTCTTCGGTGCCTGATCCGTGGCGGCTCCGGGTGTGTGGGAGCCGGGCCGTAAGAGGAGGGTTCCCCCCACCCCTGCGAGCAAGCCTAGGGCCACCAAGCCCATAGTCCGGAATTTCGAGGAGGGCTTCGGAGGCTGTTCATACATTTCATTACTCATGTCATTACTCATGGGGAACTCCGGAATGCTTGACGTGGGTGGTTGCATCGCTTGTGTTGGAGGGGGCCGCGCGCATCTCGCAGGTATTTGAGGCACCTGCGGAGGCCCCACAGCTGCCGCAGCCAGCCTTTGGGTGGGGTGCCAGGGTTCGGGGGCGGGTGAGCAAGAACGCCGCTGCGACCAGGCCCATCCCGACCGCTATCAAGCTGCTCCGTTGCCACACAATCGCTTTTTCATTTCGTCGCTGGACCGGGATAAGGGGCCCTAACGCCTTGCCCAGAAAAGCGTTGGCCAAGCTGTAAGGGCCCCTAAGCAACCATGGGCGTGTGGAAGAGGTCGGCGGCTGGATCGGGTCGGTGGTCTTCATTTCGGGATTCATGGAAGGCTCCCCATCACATGGCTTTCGAAGGTGCGCTGCTGTCTCCCTTGACGGCGGTGGCGCCTGACTTCGAGGGCGCGCCCATGGCTGTCCCGCCAGGAGCGCCACCCATGCCAAGGAAACCCGCGGCGAGACCTGGGGCACTGATGGCGGGTGTTCCCGTCAGGTTGATCTCCTCCGCAGCGATTTGGATCGCCTCCGCTTGGGCCACGGCCTGCAAGAGTCCCGCGCGATCCGATACCCAACCATTGAGCGTCTCTAGCACGCTCAAGAAGGGAACCCGCCCCGCCTCGTACTGGGCCAGGGTGGCCTGGAAGGTGGCCTCGCTCTGCACCAGCAGCCCTTCCCGGTAGATCCGGATGGAACCCAGCGCGGACTCAAATTGCGCAGACCTTTCGCGGATGCGCTGGTTCAAGATATTCTGCACGCTGGTGGCTTCGGAACCTTGGGATTTGCGGCGCCAATCCTGCTCCGCCACCGCCCGCTGCTGCTTTTGTTTCGACCAGACGGGAAGGGAGATGGAGAAGCCCACCGACCACATGGGTTCCAGGCCCCCCCTCGGCATGACCGCGCCGCTCACGGCAAAATCCGGGTAGCGATCCCGTTTGGCCAAGTCCAGGCTGGCCTCGGCCTGTTTCACTCCGAGGCGCGCAGCCTGGAGTTCGGGGCTTTGGGCCTCGGCTTGGGCCAGGTCCCCCTCCACCGGCATGGGCTGGAATTGCAGCTGCTCCAGCGAGGCGGTCGTTGGGATGGGTGAATCCTCCGTGGAGCCCCGCAGGCGGTTCAGCGCCGCCAGGAAGACCCGTTCCTCGGACTGCAGGGAGAAACGCGTCTGGCTCAGGCGGTTCCGTTCGAGCTGGGCGCGCAGCAGATCCGCTTGGGCGCCCTGCCCCACTTCATAGCGTGCCTGGGTGATGGCCTGGGCATTTTCCAGAAAGATCGCCTGATCCTCCAACAACCGGAGTTGGCCCCGCACCAGCAGCAATCCGTAGTAGGCGCGTTTGACGTCCGCTTGAATGCCTAAGCGGGTTCGCTCCACCGCCACCTTCGAGATATCCGCGCCAAGTCCGGCGACTTCTCCGCGCAGGCCCCGCTTGCCGGGCCATGGCAGTGGCTGGGTGAGCATCACCTGGTAGAAGGAGGTCTCCATCTTTCCGACCTGGATGCGTTTGAAACCATCGTTCTGGATGCCCAGCGACAGACTCGGATCGGGCAGTGCCTTGGCTTGGGGAATGCGTTCACGATCGGCTTCCACCAAAGCTCTGGACTTGGCGAGATCCGGGTTGTGGTCGAGGGACTCGCCAATAAGGGATTTGAGGACCGAGTCCTCTGCAGTCGCCGGTTCCTGACGGGACGGGGCGGCTGGCTCCTGGGCTTGGGCTCTGCCGACCATCGGCATGAAACCCAAGGCCAGGCACAGGAATGTGCGCATGGCTTTCTCCGGAAATGAGAGACGTGGCTGATCTGCTTAGGAACTCTGCAGACCTTCTCTCAATTCCGGAAGACCGATAGCAAGGCCAGGCGCTGGAGGCATCGGGAGCACCGAGGGAGCTCCCACCGAAAACCAGAACCGGACCGCAGGAGCGAAGCACCCGCATCACTAGCTACCTGGGCGACCCCTAGGGGCCAAGCGTGAGGTTCTTGCTGCGGCTCTGGAGCATTCACCAGTGTTTCGGCCTTCTTGGAGGCCGTGAGCATGCTCGTGTTGACGTTGATGTTTGTGGAGCATCCCCGGGAGGGCTCGGAGCACGGTTGAGGAGTCTGGACCGGAGCCACGGGCGCCGCGTTTCCCTTGCACCCGCAGAGTTCATCCGAGGGGGCGTCGCAACCGCACACACAGGCCTGGAGCGCCGGAACCGCTGCGATCCGCGCACCCTGGACCGCCCCGGAAAGGGTCAGCAGGAAGAGCGCGACGAAGCGGAGGAGCAAGCGCAACCGGGCCACCTTTCCTTTCCTGGGATGCCGGCCCCTCGTTGGAGGTTCCTCCGGGTATCTCGAATATGGACTCAGAACGCAGGCAAGGGCATGAATTTTTCGAGGCGATGGCCCCTGTTGTGATCCGAAGCACAGTCACCCTTCGAGGGCGCAGCCTGACCGGCAAGCGGCCGAACTCGCGGGAGCGCCATCGCTTAAGCGCGGCACAAAGAGGCTGCTTGTGGTGCCCGTCCGAAATACATGCGCCATCCACAACCCTTGCGGGAACCACTGGCCGGGGGCTTGGGGGGGGCGGCCTGGCGCCCCCCCAAGGGTGACAGGAGCGGCGAAGCCCCATGGAAGTGCGCTCCGCCCCAACCCGATTGATGCAGGTTCTTTTGGCGGAGCGCACTAGACCTTCAGGCACGGCTCTGCGCCCAGGCGCCTGACGAGGAGCTGGATCGGATCCGACCTAAACCTGCAGGCCAGGCTCTTGAAGCGGAAGTGAAAGCGTTGCTGGAGCCGCCCTTCATGCGAGATTCCGCGTTGCGCCTGACAGCCCTCAACAACCCGCGACTGCGAGCCCCCTTTCGCCGAATTGGACTGGGGCTAAGACATGAGTGGGCCCGCGAAGCCGCCGAATCCCCGTGCCTCACGGGCCCCATGGCCTCCACATGGCCGCCATCGCTCGATCCAGGAGGTTCCCGCTATCCTGGTTCATCCATTGGGGCTGCCATGACCAAGCACGTCTATACCTTCGGATCGGACCGCAACGAGGGCGGCGCCACCCTTCGCAACCTTTTGGGCGGCAAAGGCTGCAACCTGGCGGAAATGGCCTCGCTCGACATTCCGGTTCCGCCTGGTTTCACCATCACCACCGAGGTCTGCGCGCTTTACTACGCCGAGGGGAAGCGGCTTCCGGATGCCGTCGTGGCAGAAGCCATGGAGGCCCTGAAGTGGCTCGAGGGTGCGCGGGGCCTGGGTTTTGGCGAGGCCGAGAAACCCCTGCTGCTGTCCGTGCGCAGCGGCGCCCGGGTATCCATGCCCGGTATGATGGACACGGTGCTGAACCTCGGCCTCAACGACCGCACCGTGCTGGGCCTCGAGAAAGCCAGCGGCAACCCGCGCTTCGCCTGGGACAGCTACCGGCGCTTCATCACCATGTACAGCGACGTAGTGATGAACGTCCATGCCAGCCTGTTTGAAGCAGAGCTGGACCACCTCAAGGAACGCAGCGGCAAGAAACAAGATACGGACCTCGGCGCCGAGGACTGGAAGTCGCTGGTGGCAACCTACAAGGAAATCGTCCAGGAAGAGACCGGCCGGCCCTTCCCGCAAAATCCGATGGAACAGCTCTGGGGCGCCGTGCGGGCGGTGTTCGAGAGCTGGAACACGCCGCGGGCGGTCACGTACCGCCGCTTGAACCGCTTCGCCGACGATTGGGGCACCGCGGTGAACGTGCAGAGCATGGTCTTCGGCAACATGGGCGAAGACTGCGGCACGGGGGTGGCGTTCACGCGGGATCCCGGCACCGGCGAAAAGGCCTTCTACGGCGAGTACCTGATCAATGCCCAGGGCGAGGACGTGGTGGCGGGCACCCGCACACCCCAGCCCATCACGCTGCGTCAGGCCGAGGGCACAGGACTGAACAGTCTCGAGGAGGTGATGCCCGAAACCTTCAAGCAGCTGCTGACCACCGCGAACCGCCTCGAGAGCCATTTTCGTGACATGCAGGACATCGAATTCACCATCGAGCGCGGCAGCCTGTTCCTATTGCAGACCCGCACCGGCAAGCGCACGGCCATGGCGGGCATCCGCATCGCCCTGGATCAGGTGGACGAGGGGCTCATCACCGAAGGCGACGCCTTGCGCCGCATCGACGCGGATTCGCTTTCCCAACTCCTGGCGCCGGTCTTTGATCCAAAAGAGAAGGAACAATTGCGTCGGGACGGCAGCCTGCTGACCAGGGGCCTCAACGCCGGGCCTGGCGCGGCCGCCGGACGCATCGCGCTGAACGCGGAAGCAGCGGAGCGCATGGCGGTAGCAGGCCCGGTGGTGCTGGTGCGCGTGGAGACCTCGCCCGAGGACATCGCCGGCATGATCGCGGCCCAGGGCATCCTCACGGCCCGGGGCGGCATGACCAGCCATGCCGCGGTGGTCGCCCGCGGCATGGGGAAACCCTGCGTCTGCGGCGCCTCGGCCCTCAACATCGACGAAAAGGCCGGACTGGTGAAGGTGGGTGGGATCACGTTGAAAGCTGGCCAGGACTGGATCTCCATCGACGGCTCCACCGGCGAGGTCTTCGCCGGGAAGCTCAGCCCCCATCCCTCCGAAGTGAACCAGGTGCTGGTGGACGGCCGCCTGGCTGCGAAGGACAGCGAGCTGTACCTGCGCTTCGCCCGGATCATGGCCTGGAGCGCTGCCGCCAAGCGAATGCAGGTGCGCGCCAACGCCGACACGCCCCAGGACAGCAGCGTGGCGCGGGCCTTCGGCGCCGAAGGCATCGGCCTGTGCCGCACCGAGCACATGTTCTTCGAGGGTGAACGCATCCTCGCGGTGCGGGAGATGATCCTGGCCGGGGACCTGGAGGGCCGGCGCCACGCGCTGGCGAAATTGCTGCCTATGCAGCGCAGTGACTTCGAGGGCATCTTCGCGGCCATGGACGGCCTGCCGGTGACCATCCGCCTCCTGGATCCCCCGCTCCATGAGTTCCTGCCCAACGATGAAGCGGGGCAGGCCGAGATGGCAAAAGTGTTGGTTACCAGCCTGGAGGCCGTGAAGCGCCGGGTTCAGCAACTCCATGAAGTCAATCCCATGCTGGGCCACCGGGGCTGCCGCCTGGGCATCACGTTTCCAGAAATCTACCGGATGCAGGTACGGGCCATCGCCGAAGCCGCGCTGGATTCGGGCGTCCGCGGAATCCTCGCGGTCCCCGAGATCATGATCCCCCTGGTGGGCACCGTCCGGGAACTGACTTTTCTCAAGGCCGAACTGCTGGATGAAATCGCCCGGGTCAACAACGAGCGCCAGGCGCAGTTCGCAGCCCCCATGGGCACGATGATCGAGGTGCCCCGCGCTGCCCTCACCGCCGATAAGATCGCCGTCGAAGCCGAATTCTTTTCATTTGGCACCAACGACCTCACTCAGATGGGCTTCGGTTTTTCCAGAGATGACGCGGGCTCCTTCCTGCCGGAATATGTCGCCAAAAAAATTCTCGAGGACGACCCTTTCCAGACCCTTGATATTGAGGGCATCGGCGAACTTGTGCGCCTCGCCGTGGAGAAGGGCCGCGGCGCGCGGCCCGGGCTCAAAATCGGCGTCTGCGGCGAACACGGCGGCGATCCGCGCTCGGTGAAATTCTTCCACCGCACGGGCCTCGACTACGTAAGCTGCTCCCCCTACCGAGTGCCCATCGCTCTGCTCGCCGCCGCCCAGGCGGCCCTCGAGCCATGACCAAGCTGCTGCTCGCCGCCTTCCCTCCGGAATTGGGGAACTTGAAGGATGCTCCGCCCGAGGGCTGGCTCGTAGACACAACCGGGGTCGGCGCCTCCACCGCCGCGGCCGCCACCGCCTGCCTCCTGGAGCGCAAGAAGCCCGAGCGGGTGCTCTTCCTCGGCAGCTGCGGCGCCTATGATGAGCGCCTGCCCATCGGCACCATCCTGTCGCCGGAATACGTGCTGGCCACCTCCGTGGATGAGGAGCGCGGCGAGTCCTACCGGCCCAGCATCGAACCCGTCCGCTGGCTCTCCACCTGGACCCTGCCCTTCCCGCACTATCCGGTGATCACGCCGCCGGCCATCACCCGCAGCACTGAAGGGGCGCGGCTCCTGGGCCGTCTGGCCCCCGCCGAGCACCTGGAGCTGAACGGAGTGTTTGCCGCCTGCAATGCCGCCGGCGTTCCGGTGGCCGCGGCGCTCATCGTCGTGAACGCGGTGGGACCCGAGGCCCACGACCAATGGATGAAGCACCACCGGGCCCTGGGTCTGCGGCTCATCGAGGTGGTGCGGGCCTCGGGGGTGCTGGAAATGGGATGAAGGCGGCCGAGCCATTTCCGCTCCCGACCTTCCAGCCCCCGTCCACGGCCTCCACCCGCACCCCCCGCGTCGCGCCGGTCACGAAGACCACCGCCCCGGCGTGGTGCAGCAGGTCCACGACTTCCGTATGGGGATGCTCGAAGCGGTTTCGGCGCCCGGCGCTGATGAACGCAACTTCCGGGGCCAGCGCCGCGAGCCAACCTGGGTCGCTGGCGCTGCGGCTGCCGTGGTGGCCCACCTTCAGGACCCGGTGGACCGGGGTGGTGCCCGGATCACCCAGGTCCAGGAGGTCCCGCTCCTGGATCTGGAGGGCATCACCCATGAGCCAGAACTCCCGGTTCCGCCAGCGCGCCCGCAACACCGTCGACACCATGTTGGCATCCGGCAGATCGAAGGGCGCCGGCGGCCAGCGGACGCTCAACTCAGCCTCGCCGCGCCGCCAGGCATCGCCCCGGCGCAAAGTTCCAAGGGTTGCGTCACCTGAGGGGCGGAAGGGGGACCAGGGGTCGGAATGATCCACCGCCACCATCACGGGCAGTTCCACGGAGGCCAAGGGCCGCAGGCGCGCCAGGGTCGCCCACCCCCCCGCGTGGTCGCTGTGGGGATGGCTGAGGACCAGGTGGAGGGGCTCCTTTACCCCGCGGCGGCTCAGGCAGCGGGCGATGCGCCGTGCGGCCCAAGGCGCGGGGCCCGTGTCGATGAGGGTCGCCTCGCCCTGGGAAACCCGCAGCAGCAGCGCGTCTCCCTGGCCGATATCGAAGGCTTCCAAGCTGAGGGTCGCGGCCTTTGAACCGAGGCCGCCGGAGGCGAGAAGACCCCCCGTCGCCAGCAGCAGGCTGAACATCCAGGCGCGGGTCCGCAACCTGCACGCCTGCCGGTGCGCCAGCACCAGCCAGCCCAGGGTGAGCAGGAGCCAGGGCCAGACCTGAGCCGTGGCCATGGGTGTGATGTGCGCGAAGAAGGGCACGGCGCTAGCGCCGGTCCAGGCCAGCACCGCGCCGATGCCCTGCACAAGTCCGGGAACCGGCACCAGGGTCAGGCCCAGGCAGATCGGCGTCAACAGCGCCACCAGGGGCAGGACCACAAGGTTGGCCAGCACCCCCCACAGCGGGATGCCCCCATGCAGCAGGGCCAGCAAGGGGAAAGTCGCAAGCCAGGGCGCGATGAACCGGGCCGCGGGCAGCGCCTGGGCACCCAAAAGCGGCCCCAGGATTCCCGCGAGGGGCTCCGCGCCCCAGAGCAACGCCAGCAGCGCGAACCAGGCCAACAGGAAGCCGGGCTCACAACCCGCGGCCGGGTGTCCCAGCAGCCAAAGCAGCAGGGCCAAATGGAGGCCCAGCACCGGGGGCAGCTTCCAGCCGCTCGCGCCGCCGAAGGCCCAGGCCAGGCCCATGAAGAGGCCCCGCCAGACCGGTGCGGAAAAGCCCACCAGCGCCGCATAAGCCAGTCCCGCAGCCATGGCGCCCAGGGCACCGCCACGCCGCAGCCACCGCCGCAACAGCGCCTCCACCGCCGCCATCACCAGCGTCACCTGCAGGCCCGACACGATGAGGATGTGCAGGGTGCCGCTCTCCGCAAAAGCCGAAGTCGTCTCTTCATGTACGGGGGTGATGCCCAGGGCCAGGGCACCCCAGAGATCCCGGGCCGTGGGATCTGTCAACGGCAGCGCGTCGAAACGGGCGCGCACGAACATTTGCAGGCGCAGCAGCGCCGAGGGCCGGGCGGGCCCCAACGGCTCGAATTGGAGGGCCGAAGCCAGGTGGATGCTGCGCACCGTGCGGTCGCTCCTCGCCCGCCAGAGCGGCCGCTCCGCAAGGAATCGAGGCGCTGGAGCCACGGGCCTCAGCTCCGCCCGCACCCGCACCAGGGTGCCTGGCAGGGGTGGCAGGACCCGGGGCTCGCCCTCGGGATCGCTGGGCCAGGGCAGGCTCAGGCGCCACTTCAAGCCCTTCAACGATGGGGGATGTTCAAGCTTCAACAGGCTGCTCAGTTGCTCGCCTTGCAGGCTCCAGGGGGCGTCGACGACGCCTTCCACCACCTGCAGATCCGATGGCAACGCGGCTTCCCAAAGTGCCCGCTGGCGCAGATTTCCAAAAGTACCCCAGACCAGGGCGGCGCTAAGCGGGATCACCGCCAACCTGCGGAACCGGAGCAAGGGTGCCAAGAGCAGCACCAGCGCCCACCCGAGGGCGATCCAGATCCCGGAAAGCTGGCCGTCCCAATCCTCCGGTAGCAGCCAGGGCAGCGCGCTGGCTGCCGCGAGCGCCCAGGCCAGGGGCCAAAGATCCTTCCCGCTTAACCGCTGCCAGAGTCTTTCCCGGGTGAGCATCCGATGAGTGTAGCCGTGGCTTGACAGCCGCGAAGGGGAGGCGGAGTCTTGGCCCATGACCTTCCCTCCCAACTCCGGAACACTCAGTCAGTGGCGGAGGGTGTCGGCCTATCTGGTGGGTGGCCTGCTGACCTTTGGGGGCCCCACCCTGGGGGCCTGGACGCCGCGCATCCATGAGGCCCAGACCCGGGTCGCCATGAAGCTGGTGCCTGCCCCCATGGCGGCGCTGTTGGCGGCCTATGCGGATGATCTCCAGGATGGCGCCAGAGGGGTTGGCAATGACCCGCCACCGACCGCGCAGGACGTCGAAGATCAGTTCGAGCGCATCCTCGCCGTCAGCGAGGCCCATAAAAACCCAAAGGAACTGGTGCGGGAACTGGGGCGCCTCGCCCACCTGGCGCAGGACCTGACGGACCCGGGCAGCTCCCTGGGCGTGGATACCCTCCGGATCTCCTTTGAAACTTTCGCTGAGCAGCGCCTGAAGATTCTTGTGGTGACCCGCGAAGCCTATTGGTCCCTCAAAGCCGACCTGGATCCCAAGCCCAAACTGCTGGATTGGGCCCGGGTCAAACACCACCGGCACGAGCAGCTCCTCTCCCACTTCGACCTGAGGACGGGACGTCGGAACGGAGTGTGGGACGACCTCTCCGTACCCTTCGCCCTGCTCCAGCTTTCCTATTCCAATGGCGTCCACGCCACCGCCAATCTGTGGATACTGGCCTACCGCGCCACGGGGGATCTCTGGGCCCTGCCTGTCAACGGGACGGTCAAGTGATGGAACCATCCCACTTGGAATATCTCGCGGCCCTTGGGTTTTCCACTTTTCAAGACTATCTTTAGAACCTCATCTGGAGCCCCCTATGGCTACCTATTCACGGCTCGGTTCCTTTCTCCTGGCTGGAGAACTGACAGCGGATCCCATCGGTCGCGTGCAGCGGGGCGTGTCCATCGTCGGCAGCGCCTTCGACCACCATTGGCTGGTGCGCACTTTTTCAGAGGAACTGCTGCAGGCGGGACTGTCGGCCAAGCTGGGGGAAGC
>JANXPB010000019.1 GCA_025357545.1 Holophagaceae bacterium | reverse complement strand
GTTTCTTCGACTGCACCAATCTAATCCGCATCCCGTTTCACCTCGCGGGTGAATCCGGCCACCCATCTTTAGAATGCTTTAAACCCGCACCAGGATTCATTCTGCGCTACTATTTTGATGTGAAAGCTGCACGGTCTCAGGAGGTAACTCCGCCTTCCCCGACCCCGGATCACCAGGCATGGTTTTATGCCGCACTGTACCTGCTGAAAGAGCCTGAAACGATAAGCCTAGGGCGATGGATAGAATAACCCTAGAAAAGCGAACCTTAAACACAATGATTCCCCAATGAGTGGTGCGTGATGCAACCTCATCGAAACTACCCCCCCCCAGGTCGTCAACCGTTTTATGGATGATCAGATCCGAAAGTCATGCAGTCCAGATCCCCATCTATGCACTGCAACCCCGGCACCGGGCGCTGCCCTGTACCTGATCAGGCCTGCGGTTCTACAGCTTTCGGCAGGTCCCCGGGCAGCCGGTCCAGATGCAGCGGCAGGGGAGTGGACAACGCCTTGCGCAGGGCCTCCGGCAATTTGGCGTAGGCCTGGAGCGCGGCGGATTTACTGGGGAAGGCGCCATAGCAGGCCTGCCACCATCGGATGCCGTCCTTGCGGACGAAGGGCAGCACCATGAGGTCTTCGGCAACTTTTCCGCCGTGTTTGGCCAGCACTTTCAGGCCGAGGGTGGAACCGGACACCACCAGCCGGACAGTCCAGCGCTCCGGCGGCGCGGCAGCCCGCTGGGCCTCGCTCAGCGCGATGGCGAGGGGCAGGTTCGCGTCGCGGAAAGCGTCGGTTTTGGTCTCATTAGCGCTTTTGGTTTCCTTGGTGGCCGCTGCCTTGACCACTGCCGGTGCCGTCGCGGAACCCGCCGCGGGCGCTCCGGAGCCACCCTCTGGTTTTTCAACCAAAGCTGGTTGCGGCTCGATGGCCGTCCTGCCTGATCCGAGAACGCTCCGGACCTCGGCGGTTTTCGCAGCTTCAGGCGATGCGGCAATCCTTTCGGGAAGTCCAGGAATGACCCGGATCTCCAGGCTGCGGCTGGAGCCGCCCAGGATGTTGGCGGCGCTCAGGGTGTACACCGTGGTTTCGGAAGGCTGCACGGTGACGTGGTCCTTGCCGTCCAGTTCCAGGCCGCCGGGCTCCAGGCGCACTTTGGAATCGCCCACGCATTCCCAGTGCAGTTCCACAGGCTCGCCGGGGCGGATGGCCGTCTGGCCCGCCGTAAAGGCGCAGACCCGTGCGGGCTGGCCGACAGGGGATTTCAGCACCTGCACCTCCACCGTGCGGGAGCCGCCCCCGGACTGGTTCGAGGCGGTGATGGTGTAGCGCGTGGTCTCCAGGGGCGTCACGGTGATGTCGCTCTGGCCATCCAGCTCCAGGCCTCCGGGCTCCAGCTTCACCTTGGCAGTGCCCGTGCAGGTCCAGGTGAGTTTCACGGGCTCCCCCGGCAGCACCGCGTGGGTGCTGGCCTCGAAGGCGCAGACCCGGGCCGGCTCCCCGTAGGGCGCATAGAGCTCAATGCGCACTTCGATGCGGCCCAGCAGCGCGCCCCCGGCCTTGGCTTCAGTGAGTGTGTAGACCGTGGTGGCGGCAGGCTTCACGGTGACATTGCCCTTGGCGTCCACCACCAGGCCGCCGGGATCCAGGCGCACCTTTCCCTTCAGCGGGAAGTCCCAGCGCAGGCCCACGGATTCCCCCGGGCGCACGGCGGTGGCCGTGGCTTCGAAGAGGCCCGCCCTGGACGGGTCCGCCCCGGACGACTGCTGAGCCAGCATCGCCGGCGGCAGCAGAGCGAGGAGTATCGGGAGGAGTCGGGGCATGGGCTCGGGTCCTGGGTGGCCTACAGTCTAGCCTTCTAGACCGGCGTGACGCTGCGCCGCTTCACTGGCCAGGATTCTCTCCGCCGTGCGCGCTTCAGGCGCGTAATGAGTTCGCCACGCAGGTCGCCGGGCTGGATGATGGCGTCCACGTGGAGGTCGGCGCCCAGGCGCTTGAGGTCCACATCTTCGTTGTATTCGTCGCGCAGCTGCTGGACGTAGGCGGCGCGTTCCGCTTCGGGCTTCTCGGCGATCTTGTTGGCGAAGACGGCGTTCACAGCGGCTTCGGCGCCCATCACTGCAATGCTGGCGGTGGGCAGGGCCAAGGTGGCGTCGGGATCGAAGCCCGGTCCGCTCATGGCGTAGAGGCCGGCGCCGTAGGCCTTGCGCACCACCACACAAAAGCGCGGCGTGCTGCAGGAGGCCATGGCGGAGATCATCTTGGCGCCATGACGTATTATGCCCTGCTTCTCCACGGCACTGCCGATCATGAAGCCCGGCACATCGCTCAGGAAGATGAGCGGGAGGCCGAACGCATCGCAGAGGGTGATGAAGCGCGTGGCCTTGTCGGCGCTGTCCACGAAGAGCACCCCGCCCTTCACCCGGGGCTGGTTGGCCAGGATGCCCACCGGGCGGCCATCCAGGCGCCCCAGGCCCGTGATGATCTCGCCGGCAAAGAGCTTCTTGATCTCCAGGAAGCTGCCTTCGTCCACCAGCCCTTCGATGAAATCCTTCATCTGGAAAGCCGTGTTGATGTCCTTGGGCACAAGATCGCCGATGTTCTTTGCCTTCGGCGATGGTGCCTTCGCCTCAGTCACCGGCATGGCAGCTTCGCAGTGCAGCGGGAAATAGCCCAGGTAGGTTTTGCAAAGTTCGATGGCTTCGATTTCCGTTTTGCAGAGAAAATCCCCGCAGCCGGAAATGGAGCAGTGCATCCTCGCGCCGCCCAGGTCCTCGAGGCTGATCTTCTCGCCGATGACCATCTCCGCCATGCGCGGGGAGCCCAGGTACATGCTGGCATTGCCCTCGATCATCATCACCACGTCGCAGAAGGCCGGGATATAGGCGCCGCCCGCCGCCGAGGGGCCGAAGAGCAGGCAGACCTGCGGCACCAGGCCACTCAAGGCCACTTCCATGTGGAAAATGGTGCCCGCGTGGCGGCGACCCGGGAACATGTCCAGCTGGTCGGTGATGCGCGCGCCGGCGGAGTCCACCAGGTAGAGCATGGGGACTTTCATGCGCAGGGCCACTTCCTGGACGCGGATGATCTTCTCAACGGTGCGGGCGCCCCAGGAGCCCGCCTTGATGGTGCTGTCGTTGGCCATGAGCGCCACGGGCCGGCCTCCCACGGTGGCCGTTCCCGTGACGACTCCGTCCGCAGGCAGATCCTTGTGCAGGGCGTTGGCGAAGAGGCCGTCCTCCACGAAGGAGCCTGCGTCCACCAGCAGGCGGATGCGCTCCCGCGCGAAGAGCTTGCCCGCCTCGGCGTTCTTCTCATGGGCCTTGGCGGCGCCGCCCTTGCGGATGCGCTCGGTCTCGGACTGCAACTGGTCGGGATTCATGGAGGCCCCTGGAGCAAAGTTCCAGGATACCGGGGCCTGACGCGGGACCCGAGCCCTGCTTTCCTATGCCACCCTGGAAGCATGAAAGATCGTTCGACCCTCTGGACCCGGGAATTCATTCTCATCTGGGCCTGCACCTTCCTGACTTTTTTCGCCGCCTTCCAACTTTTCCCCACGGCGCCGCTGCGGCTCATCGAGCTGGGCGCTTCCCGAGCGGAAAGCGGGCGCTTCCTGGCGGTGTTCACCGTGGGCTCCAGTCTGGGCGCGCTGGTGACGGGGCAGATGGCGGACCGTTTGGGCCCCCGGCGCATGCTGGTGGGCGCCTCCACTACGTTCACGGTCATCATGGCGGCCTATGCCTATCTGCCCGTGCGGTGGGCCTTCTACGTGCTGGCGCCCATCCACGGCGCGGTGTGGTCGGGCCTCATCACTGCCACCCTGGCGATGCTCGGCGGCATCCTCCACGAAGCCGACCGCGCCAAGGGCATGAGCTGGTACGGCCTGGCTAGCCCGCTGGGCGTGGTGTTCGGCCCTTCGGTGGGGGTGGCGCTCCAGCAGCACGCCTCGTTCCGGACCATGTGCCTGCTGCTGGTGCTGTGCTTCCTGGTGCTCTCCTTCCTGGCCCGGGCCCTGCCCGCGGATGTCCACCGCGAAGCCCACGAGAAGCCGCCCCTCCAGTGGCCGGACCGGCCCGTGCTGGTGCTGTCTTCCGTCCTCTTCTTCGTGGCCTTCGGCTACGGCGCCCTCACCAGCTACAGCACCCAGGAGGCCCTGGCGCTGGGCTTCCGGTGGCCCTCCGCCTTCCTGTCCTGCCTGGCGGTGGGCATGGTGGCGATGCGCGTCGTGATGGCCTCAGTGGGCTTCGGCGAGCATCCCTCCCGGCTGCTGCCGTGGATGCTGGGGCTGGCGATGGTGGGCATGGGCGGAATGGCGCTCGGGGGCCCCGCCTTCGGGCTCCTCCGGCACGTCGGCTCGGCGCTGCTCTACGGCGCGGGTTACTCCATGGTCTACACGTTGCTGAACACGGAAGTCCTCGAGGTGGTGACGCCGGACCGCCGGGGCGCGGCCTTCGGCACCTTCATGTTCGCCTTCGACGCGGGCATCGGCCTGGGCAGCCTGGGCCTGGGCGCGCTCATCGGAGCCACGAGCTTCACCTGGGGCTGGCGGGCAGGCCTGCTGCTCATGGCGTGCGGGCTGCCCCTGACCCTGGGCGTCGCCCGGCGCGGAACCCGAGGCTGAGTGCCTATCCGTCGCTCCTGTCGCAGCGCCGTCAATTGTTCAGACAAGCCCTCCAAGCTCCACCCGGAAAACTGGCCCCAGGGGTGGCTCCGAGTCGTGCTCCCTGCGTTATCGTGTCTTCGATCCCCCGGAGACTCCGATGAAGCTGATCCGCGCAACTCTTGCGGCGATGGTCGCCCTCACACCTCTGCTCGCCGCCCAGGCACCGCAGCCCGCCCTGTCGGCCCCCCGGCCGCAGGGACGGCCTTTCGAGCTGGCGGACATGGACCGGCTGGTGGGTTTGTCCGATCCGCAGATCGCTCCGGACGGCCGTGGGGTGGCCGTCTTCGTGAGCCGCACCAATGCCAAGGAGAACCGCCAGGACCGGGAGTTGGTGTGGGTGGATTCAGGCAGCGGCAGCCTCCGCGTCCTCGTGAAGGGGCGCAAGGGCCTCGCCCACGCGCGCTGGTCGCCGACGGGCGACCGCTTGGGCTTCCTGGCGGAAGCCGAGGGCAAATCCCAGGTCTTCGTGCTGCCCATGGCGGGCGGCGAGGCCCAGCAGGCCAGTCATTCCGCCACCGGCGTCCAGCACTTCAGCTGGAGTCCTGATGGAACGCGCATCGCTTATGGCGCCGAGGATGAAGCCCCCAAAATTTCCGATGCGCAGAAGGGTGAGGACGGTTTCGAGGTGGGCAATGACGATCTCTTCACCGGCGAAGCCGCCCGCCCGGTGCACATCTGGGTGATGAACGCCGATGGCGGTGACGCGAAGCGCCTCACCCAAGGTTCGTGGACACTGCCAGTCAGCCTGCCGCCTAGCCCTCCGGCCTCGCCCTTGTCCTGGTCGCCCGATGGCAAACGCCTGGCGTTCGTACGCCAGGAAACCCCCCACACCGGCGACCAGGACCAGGCCGCCGTGCAGGTGCTGGACCTCGCCAGCGGAGCCATCCGCCCCCTCACGGGCCAGAAGATGTTTGAAGGCTTCCCGAATTTCTCGCCGGACGGGAGGCTCATCGCCTATTGGTGGACGCGCAAGGGCGATCCTCAGAACATCAACGAGATCCACGTGGCCCCGGCCGATGGCGGCCCCGGCCGCGATCTCACCGAAGCACTGGACCGCTGCCTCTACCGCAGCATCTGGATGCCTGGCGGGAAGGGGCTCCTGGTGGGCGGCAATGACGGCACCCGCGTGAAGCTTTGGGTGCAGCCCCTCCAAGGGCCCGCCCGGGCGCTGGACTTGGGCGAAGTCAGTCCCAGCTGGTCCTACTGGATCGATGTGAGCGTGGCCACCACCGGTGCCATCGCCTTCACTGGCCGCACCGCCCGGCACAGCGCCGAGCTGTTCGTGCTGGATTCCTCCGAATCCAAACCCCGGCGCCTCACGAACCTCAATGGATTCCTGGATGACTTGAACCTCGGGAAAGTGGAGCGGGTGGCTTGGAAGGGACCGGGCGGTTGGGCCGAAGACGGCGTGCTGACCTATCCCCCCAACGCCGTTCCAGGCCAGCAGCTGCCCTTGGCCCTGGTCATCCACGGCGGCCCCAACGCCGCTTCCACCGAGATGTTCAACAACCTCAACCAGCTGTTGGCCGCCCAAGGCTTCCTGGTGTTCAACCCCAACTACCGGGGCAGCGACAACCTGGGCAATGCCTACTACCGCTCCATCACCATGGATTGGGGCGAAGGCCCCGGCCAGGACGTCATGGCGGGCATCGAAGCCCTCAAGGCCAGGGGCCTGGTGGACGCCAACCGCATGGTGGTGAGCGGCTGGTCCTACGGCGGCTACATGACCAGCTGGCTGCTGGGCCGCTACCCCGAAACCTGGAAAGCGGGCATGGCCGGCGCCGCCGTGACGGATTTCGTGGACGAGTACGCCTGCTCCGATGGCAACCAGACCTGGAAGTACGGAATGCTCGGGGCGCTGCCCTTCGACGGAGGCAAGGGCCAGGCGCTCTATTGGGCCCAATCCCCCATCTCGCTGGCGCACCGCATCCAGGCCCCCACGTTGATCCTCAGCATGAACCAGGATGCGCGGGTGCCCCCCACCCAGAGCTACAAGCTGTACCGAGCGCTGAAGGACCGGGGTGTTCCCGTGAAATTCTTCGCGTGGCCCCAGGCGGGGCACGGCGCCGGCACCCCCGCGCGGCAGCGGCAGGTCGCGCGCTTGTGGGTGGAGTGGCTGGCCCAGCACGCTCGCTGAACCCGACGGGCAATTGCTACCAGACGAGGGCTCCGGGGCCACCGAAAGAAGACCGGAGCACCAGCTTGCCTTCGGCCGCGAGACCCGGCAGATCGCTGAGGAGCCGCGGCGCCCAGGCCATGTCCGCCTCGACGGATTCGCAGGTGAGCCCCACCCAGCCGTCCCGCCCGCTGCGCTTCACCGCGTACAGGCACTGGTCCGCCATCTCCACCGCATCCTCCCAGTGGAAGGCCGCGGGATGGCCTGGCAGCAAGGGAAAGGCCGCGAAGCCAATGGAGCAGGTGCGTTGGATCGAAGCTCCACCTCCCAGTTGGAAGTGGTAGCAGGCAAGGGCCTCGCGGATCTTGCGTGCGATCTGCTCGGCCGCGGCGCGGTCCGTCCGGCGCGCCACCACCAGGAACTCCTCGCCCCCCCAGCGCACCACCGTGTCCGTCTCGCGGCAGGCTCGGCGCAGGACTTCCGCGGCTTCCTTGAGCACCAGGTCCCCAGCGGCGTGGCCGTAGGTGTCGTTCACGAACTTGAAGTGGTCCAGGTCCACCAGCAGGAAGACCAGGTCTTCAGCTTTGGGCAGGCCCGGATTCCCGGCGGCCAGGAAGGTCCGGTAGACCCGCAGCACGCGGGTCTCCTCCTCGGGCATATGCAGGCCCACATAGCGCCGGTTCCAAAGGGAGGTCAGGGCGTCCATCATGCTGGCCTCCTCCAGGGCCGCATTGGCACCGTGGAGGGCCTCATTGGCCTTTTGGAGATCGGAAGTCCGCTGCCGCACCTGGATCTCGAGCGCTTCAGTGCGGCGCAGGAGCAGCGCCGTCCGGCTGCGGATGCCAAGCAGGACCAAGGCCGCCAGTGCCAGGGCCTCCAGCAGATAGATCCAGGGCTTCTGCCACCAGGGTGTAAGCACTGTGAAGGGCTGGACCGCGGGCTCGCCAAACTGGCCGTTGGCGTCCTCGAAGCGCACCTCGAAGCGGTAGTCCCCGGGCGGAAGGGTGGTGTAGCGGGCCTCCCGCGCCGTGGTGGCGCGCCAGGCGTCCTCGAAACCCACCAGCCGGAACTGCGGCGTGAGGTGTGCCTCGTCGATAAAGCTAAGGGAGGTGAAAGCGAAATCCATGCTCCGCCAGCGGTAGGGGATCTGGAGGCCGGCCCCCGCCGGGAAGATCTGGCTGGAGCCGTCCTTCACCAAAGTGAGTTGGGCCTGCGGGGCCGGGGGCGGACCGTGGTAGAAGCCGGCATGGAACTGCGCAATGCCACTGCTGAGGCCAACCCACACATCACCGTTGGATTCGAGGAAGAGGGCATTGGCCGTGCAATCGTCCCCCGGCAGGCCCTGGCTGCGGCCGAAGCGCTCAACAACGGCTCGGTTGCGGACCGCGGGATTCCAGCGCTTCACCCCCTGGGTGGTGCCGAACCAAAACACGCCTTTGGCATCGCAATCCATCGAGACGATATCGTCCCGGAACAGTTCCACGGGCTCCGCCACCTGCTCCGCCACGCGCCAGTCGCCTCCCTCCCGGCTCAGCCGGGTGAGTCCGTGCTGGGTCCAGTAGGCGACCCAGACATTGCCTTTGGGATCCCGTGCGACGCAGCTGGGATTGGACTCCTTCAAGCCTTGGGCCCCATCCAGGCGATGCCAGATGCCACCGTCGAGCACGCTAAGCCCCTTGGTGCCCGCGCACCACACCAGGCCCTGGAGGTCTACCACCACGCGGTTGATGGTTTCCTGGTCGATGGCGCCTGGGAGTGGGACCGCTTCGCATTGGAAGGCCTTGCCGAGCTTTCGGAGCCGGTGGAGGCCGCCGCTCTGGGCTCCGATCCACAGGCTGCCGTCCTTGCCCGCAGCCAGGGTTCCGATGGTATTGCGCTCCACCGAAGGCACGGGGATTTCACGGAAACGGGCTTCCCCCTCGGGCCGGTAGAACAGGGTGTTGGGATGGTCCGTCTGAGGCAAACCCCCAGCCCACACCCCACCTTCCGAGTCTTCAGCGATGCAATAGAAACTGCGCTCACGGGTCTCGGGCACCAGGGCCCACGCTTCCTTTTCCCAATGCACCATTCCCCGGGGCGTAAGGGCCCAGAGCTCGCCATCCCGGCTGCGCTGGATTCCCCACACTGCATCCACCGGCAGGCCCTGCTTGCGCGTGTAGGCCGTCCAAAGGAAGCGGCCCTGCAGCCGGTACACGCCTTCGGCGGCCACCCAGAGAGAGCCCTCCCGGTCTGTCAGCGTGGCGTTGGCCCAGGGCGATGGCAGGCCCTGGTTCTCCCCGAGGATCCAGGTCCGATGGTTTTCGATGCAGGCCAAGCCGCTGTCCGTGGCAGCCCACACGCGCCCTTCATGATCCAGACTGAGGGCATCCCCCTGGGCAGGCTTGCCCGGCAGCACCTCGGTCAAGTCTTCGGGCGCGGCGGCCCAGGCGGCTAGGCGCAGCAATCTGGACGGCCCGCGTAGCCAAATACGGCCGCCATCATCGACCCGGATGGAATCCACGACCCCCTTCCGCAATTCGCCGGGGAGTTCTAGGGTCTCCCAGGTCCCGCCTAAGAACCGGGCCAGGCTGCTCTCTCGATGACCCACCTCTCCCAGGCGACGGGCGGCGAAGAGGGCACCGCTGCGGCGGTCGGCCCACAGGGCGGAGATGATCCCGGCGGGCGCCCCCTGCATGGGATGGAAGGTCAGACCGCCATCCTCGCTCTGGAGGGGCCCCTTGCGGGTGCCCATCCAGACCTGGCCCACGGCGCCGCTGGCGAAACACAGGACCTCCTTCGCCGGGACGCCATCCGAGGCGGTAAAGGCATGGAACCGGCTCCCATCGAAGCGGAAGGGGCCGCTCGGCGTGAGCACCAGCAGCCCACCCCTCAAGGGCAGGATCTCACTGACAATAAGATCCGTGAGGCCCGCGGCCATGCCAAAACCCTGGAACCGCTGGCCGTCGTACCGGAAGATACCGCCCTCCGTGCCCACCCAGAGGTAGCCATCGCCATCCTGGGCCAGGCAATTGGTCGCCAGATTCGTGAGCCCCTGGTCCGATCCGTAGACCTTGAACCGGTAGCTGCCCTGGGCCTGGAGACAGGCTGCCAGGCTTGCCACCAGCACAAGGGCCCGCACCAAAGTGAAGAGCCCAGCCCGGAGGTCGTGAAACCGGAACGCGCGGTACTGGCCGGAATCAAGGTGCAAATCTCGCCTCTACATTTTTCGGTGGACCTTGAAAACACTGGCCTGGTCCCGGGGCGCAACGATGAGTTCGTCGATGTTGACGTGGTCCGGCAGCGTCAGGGACCAGCGGATGCATTCCGCGATGTCCCAGGCCACCAGCGGCGTCAGGCCTTCGTACACCGCGTCCGCCTTGGCCTGGTCCTCCAGCCGTACCATGGAGAAATTCGTGGCGACCATGCCAGGGTCCACGGACGTGAGGCGGATGGGTTCGCCGCAGAGCTCGATGCGCAAGCCCTGCACGAGCGCGCGCAGCGCATGCTTCGAGGCGCAGTAGACGCCGCCGTTTTCGTAGATGTTGTGGCCCGCCACGGAGCCGACAGTGAAGAGGTGCCCCCAGCCGCTGCTGCGCACATGGGGCAGCGCCGCCTGGAAGGTGCGGATCACGCCTTCGACATTGGTATGCAGCATCAATTGCCAGGTGGCTTCGGAAATGGCTTCGATGCGGTCCAGCCCCTTGGCGAGGCCCGCGTTCGCCACCACCACGTGGAGGCCCCCTAGGGCCGCAGCCGATTCGTCCACAAAGGTCTTCACCGAAGCGGTGTCCCGCACGTCCACATAGCCCGCGCGGGCCTGGATGCCATGACGGGTGGCCAGTTCGATCGCGAGGTCCCGCACCGCTTCCACCCGCCGGGCGCCGAGCGCAAGATGGCATCCCGCTGCAGCGAGCACTTCCGCCGTGGCCAATCCAATGCCGCTGCTGGCACCGGTGATGAGGGCGATGGGGTGCTCGGGGCGCATGGTCAGCCGTTCCCTTTCGGAAGGTATTTCTCGGGTTCCGCCAGGAAGGAATCCCGGCAGCTGTCCGAACAGAAATAAAAGGTGCGGCCCTTGTATTCCACCTTGGGCGTGTCCACCGTGACGGGAATCACGATGCAGGCCAAGTCCCGGCAATAGGCGCAGACCGGATCGATGGCTTCCCCCGGGCCTGCGACGGGCACCACCGGACGGCACGCAGTGAGAGCGGCAAGGGCAAGGCAGAGAGCTAAGCGCTTCATCGCCTAGAAGCTTAGCGAAAGGCTGGCCACGGCTTTCAGTTTTGTTTCGATCTGGGCGCCATGGGAGCTCTGGCCCACGGGGAGTTGAGCCGCCAGCGACACCGAAATTCGAGGTGAGAATCCGAATCGGAACCCTGGGCTGACAAACAGCGCCGTGCCTCCGCTGTTGTCATCTTGTTCGCCCTGCACCTTCACTTTGCCGCTGTTCCGATAGTTCAATTCCAGGAAACCCGAGGATTGAGGAAAGGTGCGGATGTTTTCCGTGAAGCGCCAGCCCAGGGCCACGCTCGCTTCGGTGCGGCCCCCCAGCCGGTAGTCGTGGTAGGCGCCTCGAAAGGTATGGCTGGCGCTCGCGTCCAAAGTGAGTTGAGTGGTGAGGTAGGTCGAGTATCCGAAGCCTCCCATGAAATCCATGGCTCCGGATCCTGGCGTGCTCGCGAAATCCACGGCGTCGCCATTCGAATCGCGCACCTCCTTTTCCCCGGTGGGGAATTTGACTCCGCCAAAGAAGGCAAAACGGCCCGCAGGGCCCTTGTAGAAAGCCCACTTGCCGTTGATCCAGAGATCCGTGAGGCCTGCGGGCCGGTTGGTGCTGCGGCTCAGGCCTCCACCCTCCGGGTCGTACCTAAAGGTGCCACCTCCACTGGCCGAGTAGTAGCCGAAGGAGGCTGAGAACTGCACATTCTCCGCCACCCCATAGGCAAGGCTGACACCGTGCAGGAGGCTATGGTCCAGTACGTCGATATCCCCTGCGGCCGCGGCTTTGGCCGCGATTTCCGCGTCACCCGGAACCTTGAAGGCCGTGTAGTCCGACCGCAGCTCGAGAGCCCACAGGCCGCGCTTGAGCACCTCCCCGCTCTGCACGGACA
The DNA here is from genome assembly GCA_025357545.1 of Holophagaceae bacterium. Lineage (GTDB taxonomy): Bacteria > Acidobacteriota > Holophagae > Holophagales > Holophagaceae > JANXPB01. The sequence continues at coordinate 1,307 of JANXPB010000019.1, read as the reverse complement.
GGCCGCCGCCGGAGGTCCCCGGACCATGGTCCGCGAACAAGCCTGCGCACGCCAGGAACGGCAACAGGCCGGGCATTCGACGCGCTAGACCCAGGAGCATCGGCAGCTATGCCGGATAGCTGTCCACGGCCCGGGCGAGCAGGTCCATGGCGCGTTTCAGTTTGGGGACTTCCAGCACGTAGGCGAGGCGGATCTGGTTCAGTCCTTTGGGCGCTTCGAAGGTGCCATTCTGCACATAAAAGCCTGGGCCCGGGGCCACCATGAGGGTCTCGCCGCCATGCGAAAAGTCCGTCAGCAGCCACCGCGCGAAGGCCTCGCAGTCCGCGATGGGCAGCTCCGCCATGATGTAGAAGGCGCCCTTCGGTCTCTCGCAGACGAGTCCGGGGATCCGTTGGAGCCCTTCGAAGGTCGCGTCCCTCCGGCGCTGGTATTCGTCGCGCATGGGGCCGAAGATCCCGGGCCCCAGCTGGGTCATGGCCAGGGCCGCGGCCTGTTCCGCCACCGGGGGGCAGAGGCGCCCTTGAGCCAGCCGCACCGCGGCGGCGCGGACCTCCGTGTTGCGGGTGGCCAGGCAGCCGATGCGGGCGCCGCAGGCGCTGTAGCGCTTGGAGATGCTGTCCACCAGGATGGCGTGGTCCTCCAGGCCCTCGATCTGCAGGATGCTGGTGTGGGTGCCCTCGTACACGAACTCCCGGTAGACTTCGTCGGAAATGATGAAGAGCCCGTGCTCCTTGGCGAGGCGCGCGATGCGGCGCAGCTCGCCCTCGGTCAGCACCGTGCCCGTGGGATTGTTCGGCGAGCAAATGAGGATGGCCTTGGTGTGAGAGGTGAGGGCCGCTTGGATGGTGGCATCGTCTGGGAGGTGAAAGCCCGTGGCGGCCTCGGTCCGCAGCGGCGTCAGTGCCACGCCGCTCATCATGGCGAAGGTGGTGTAGTTCGTGTAGAAGGGCTCGAAGCAAAGCACCTCGTCGCCGGGCTCCGCCACGATCTGCAACGCGAACAGCAGGGCTTCGCTGCCACCCACCGTGACCACCAGATCGCTCTCGTCCAGCTCGATGCCCGCGGCCCGGTAGTAGCCGGCCAGGGCCGCGCGGTACTCGGGTTCGCCTTCCGAGCGGCCATAGGCGATGACCCGGCGATCGTAGCGATGCAGCGCGTCGAGGAAGGGCTGGGGGGTGGGAATGTCCGGCTGGCCGATATTGAGGGCATGCACGTGGATGCCCCGCGCCGAGGCCGCGTCCGCCAGGGGCGCAAGTTTCCGGATGGGGGAATCGGGGAATTCGGCGGCGCGTGTCGACACCTTCATC
>JANXPB010000015.1 GCA_025357545.1 Holophagaceae bacterium | reverse complement strand
GTTTCTTCGACTGCACCAATCTAATCCGCATCCCGTTTCACCTCGCGGGTGAATCCGGCCACCCATCTTTAGAATGCTTTAAACCCGCACCAGGATTCATTCTGCGCTACTATTTTGATGTGAAAGCTGCACGGTCTCAGGTCAGGATTAAGATCGAAGTAACCGATCTCAGTCCCCACGGTTTGAGACGGACCGCAGCTCCACTTCTGCATCAGGGCGGAGTGGGCTTCAAGACCATTCAGCGACAACTGAGACACAAGGACATCAGCACCACCATTAAATACATTCAGATAGAACTAGAGGACCTCGTGGAGGCACAACGAAAAGTGTGGGGCGTGTAATTGCTGGTGCAAAACTGTTTATCATCTCCGTGGTATCATTCGTAACGTCACTGAAATGATGTTTTCCGGTGATACGCCCTTCAGACTTCTAAGCCGCAGGTCGCTGGTTCGAGTCCAGCTGGGCGCACCACCCCGACGAAAGGCCTCCCATGATCCTGCGCAAAGAATACTGGTTCGAATCCGCTCACTTCATCTACAACCACCCGGGCAAGTGCCGGAACCTGCACGGGCACAGCTACAAGCTCTTCGTGAACATCGAGGGCGAAGTGGACGCCGAGACCGGCATGATCATCGATTTCGACGACCTGTCGAAAATCGTGACCGAGCGGGTCATCTCGAAACTGGACCACCGCTTCCTGAACGACTTGATCCCCCTGTCCACGGCAGAGAACATCAGCATCTGGATCTGGGAGCAGTTGAAGCCCGCGCTGCCGGACCTCATGCAGATCGAAGTCTTCGAGACCACCGACAACTGCGTCATATACAGGGGGAACTGATGATCCGCCGATCGCTTGCCCTCGCCAGCATGCTGCTCACCTGCGGCTGCGGCATGGTGGACCCGCTGGCCGTCTACCGGGCCGCGGCCGAGAAACTCCATTTTTCATTGGAACGGGTGGAGCCCAAAATAGAGCTGGCCTTTCCCTTGGACCAATCCCGCGTCCGGTTCCGTTTCGATATCGGCGTCGGCAATGACTCCAACATGAGGCTCCATGCCCGTGGGCTGGCCTGCAAATTGAGCTTGAACTCCGGGGACCAGGCCAACTTCATCGGCGATGTGGGCCTGCCTGGCGGCTTCGATGTGGCGGCCAACGGCAAGGCCACGGTGCCCCTGGAACTGGCCCTGGGCTACCGCGACCTGCAGGCGGTCTGGCGTCCCTTGATGGACGTCGTGCAGCACCATCAGGCCGCCTCCTGGAAACTGGATGGCATGGCGAATCTTGAAGCCATGGGCATCGGCTTCAATGTGCCCATTCATTCCACCAAGAACACCAACCAGTGATCCGCGCCTGATGATCCGCGCCGTCGTCTTCGACCTTTGGAACACGTTGGTGCACAGCCCCGGCGGCAATCCCTTCCAGCGGATCGTGGGCCTGCTCACTCCGGAGCAGCAGCAACGCTTCCCGGCGATGCAGCGGGATGGCATGACCCGCAGCTACCCGGAGGCGTCGGCTTTCCTCCGAGCCTGGGAGGCTCCCATGAGCCTGTCCCGGGCTCAGATCGAAGGCATGGTGGCCATTTTTGAGCTCTCCGAGGGCGATGCGCAGCTTTACCCCGAAGCGCTGGAGACCCTTGCCCGCACCAAGTCCCATGGCCGGGTGGCCCTGCTGTCGAACACCCAGAATTTCAACATGGGCCTGCTCGAGGCCCTGGAGCTCTCGCCTCATTTCCGGGTGAAGGGGCTGAGCGCGGAGCTCGGCTTCCTCAAGCCGGAGGCCGGCGCCTTCGAGGCCATGCAGCAGCGGTTGGGGCTTTTCCCCGGTGAGATCGCCATGGTCGGCGACAGCTGGAGTGACGATGTGGAAGGTGCCTTGAAGGCGGGCTGGACAGCCCTTTGGGTGAACCGCAGGGGCCAGCCAAGGCCGGACCACGATCCCGAAGCGGAGGTGGTGGAAGTGAGCGGACTCGACCGGGTGGCGGAAGTCATCGAACGTCTGCAGGCCGGAGCCCGCTGCAGCACCTGCCTGGGCTAGACCTGGTTCTGCCTTCAACCCTTGGGTGGCAGGATCTCCATGCCCAAGCCCTGGCGGGGGCCGTCGGCCTTTTCCACCCAAAGGATGTGCGTCCCGAAGGCTCTGGCCATGGAGAGCATGCCCTCCCGCATATCGGGCGAAAGCGCGGCCCGCATATCGGGATGGACGCTCAGGCGGACGGTGGCTCCCCGGAGCCGTTCCCCCTGACGGGCCATTTCGCGGTAAGCCTTGAGCATCACCGTTTCGGGGCTGAGCATACGGCCCATGCCTTGGCAATGGGCGCAGGTCTCGGTGAGCTGGCGTTCCAAGGAAGGGCCCGTGCGCTTGCGGGTCATTTCCACCAACCCAAAGGCGCTGATGCGCTCCGCCCGGGCGTGGTTGCGGTCCCGGAGGAGTTCCTCGGCGAGGCGGCCCATGACTTCATTCCGGTGGTCCTCATCGGCCATGTCGATGAAATCCACGACGATGATCCCGCCGAGATTCCGAAGCCGGAGCTGGCGGACGATTTCGGGGATGGCCTCCAGGTTGGTCTGGAAGACCGTGTCTTCGAGGTCCTTCTTGCCGACGAACTTCCCGGTGTTCACATCCACGCTCACCAGGGCCTCGGTCTGGTTGATCACCAGGCTGCCGCCATGTTTCAGGAAGACTTTGGGCGACCGGGCCGCCTCGATCTCCTGCTCGATGCCGAAGGCCTCGAAAATGGGGATATCGGAGGTGAAGAGTTTCACCCGCTCCACCCACTCGGGATGGAGTTTTGAGACGAAGGCGACGACCTCTTCGTAGGTGGCCGGATCGTCCACCCAGAAACTGGCGACTTCCTCCCGGAAGAGGTCGCGAAGCACCTTTTGGAGCAGGCGGGAATCCTGCCACACCAGACTGGGGGCCTCCATGCCCTCGGCCTTGGCCTGCACGTCGCGCCAGAGGTCCCGCAGAAAGGCCACGTCGCCCACCAGATCCTCGTCCCGCTCGCCGATGGCAGCGGTACGGACGATGAAGCCCTCGCCGGGCAGGCTATGGCTGCGGATGAGTTCCCTCAGGCGCTCCCGCTCCAGGAGGTCGGTGATCTTGCGGGAGATGCCCACATGCTCGATGCCGGGCATGAACACGAGGAAGCGACCGGGATAGCTGAGATGCCTTGAAAGCCTTGGTCCCTTGGTGCCGATGGGATCCTTCACCACCTGGACCAGGATCTCCTCGCCCTCCTTCACCGGGGGCAGGGAGGGGGGCACCGTGGGAAACTCCAGCACGGCGGTATCCGGTTGGTCCTCGTCCAGCTCGGCGATCTCCTCGCTGCTGATCCGGTGGGCCTCGGGCTCGTCCAGGTAGAGGAAGCCATCCTTGGAGCCGCCTACGGCGATGAAGGCGCTCTGCATGCCGGTGAGCATCTTGGCCACGCGGCCTTTGTAGACATCGCCCACATGGCTCACGTGGGTGGTGCGTTCAATGAAGAGCTCGCAAGGCTGGCCGTTCTCCAGCAGTGCGATTCGCGTCTCCATTGGGGTCGAGTTGACCACCAATGACCGCCGGATGTGCATGTAAACCCTCTGTCGAATTCGGCGGAGGGCTCACGAGCCGCTTCCCCAAGGGCTCCGGGCCATACCAGGCAGGGAGTCTTCCCATTGTGGCCGAGGCCAGGAAAAAAGGGAAAAATCCTTTTAAGCGAAGGCTTTTTCAATGATGGGCGTGCGTTCCTGGGCCGCGAGGCTCGTAATGCGGTTCCGCCCATCCACGAATACCACCTTGGGCTCGAGGGCCAAAGCTTCCTGGGCGGTCATCCACCCGTAGTTGGCGATGATCACCAGGTCGCCGGCATTCACCAGATGGGCGGCGGCGCCGTTGATGCCCACTTCCCCCGACCCGGTAATGCCGGGAATGACATAGGTGGACAGGCGGGAACCATTGGTGACGTCGTAGATGTCGATCTTTTCGTTTTCCGCGAACCCCGCAGCCTCGATGAGCAGGGGATCCAGGGTGATGGACCCGACATAGTCCAGATCCGCCCGGGTCACCGTGGCCCGATGGATCTTTCCAAGCAGGAAATGACGCAACATAGTGCCTCCTGGTCCAGGCTCCTCACGAGTCCCGGCCGACGGGAAAGCATGTGCGCTCCGGCCCCCCGAAGCAAGTTCCGCGTGGGCTGGCCTGGAAATTCCTTGGTGGGGATCCCGGGGGCGCGGTGTGCTGCCCCAGGGACCGGAACCCTTAACCACGGGCCGTCGGGGTGCCCCTTTGTGTTTTCGTAGAGCCAAAGTTCCAGAAGCCGCCTTATTGGCTCACCCCGACCCCCAGGATGCCTTGGGCCTCGGGGTGGGGGTTGAGCAGGATGTTGTCGATGAGCCGGGTGCTGCCCACGAAGGCCGCCACGCAGAGGGCGGCGCTGCGATCCACCTGGCCCACGATGGTCTCGAGGCTCTGGGCGTCGACCAACTCACAGTATTGCAAGACATCCACACCCCAAAGGCACTCCTGCACCAGGGCCTGCAGGCGGGGCGCGTCCCGTTCGCCCGCGCGGAAGGCGGATTCAGCCGAGAAGAGGGCGAGGCTGATGCTCAAGGCGCGCCGGCGCTCCTCGGGAGTGAGGTAGACGTTGCGGCTGCTCATAGCCAGCCCATCCGTTTCCCGGATGGTGGGCACCACCGCGATGTCCACAGCCAGGTTCAAGTCGCGCACCATGCGCTTGACCACCGCAGTCTGCTGGAGATCCTTCTGGCCGAAAAAGGCCAGATCCGGCTGAACCATGTTGAAGAGCTTCGCCACCACCGTGGCCACGCCCCGGAAATGGCCTGGCCGATACTTGCCGCAGAGTGGTTCCGCGACCCGGCCGGGCTCGATGAAGGTTTGGAAATTCGAGGGATACATCTCCTGGGTGTCCGGCAGGAAGAGCAGGCTCACGCCCAGCCTCAGGCAGAGATTTTGGTCAGCCTCCAGGTCCTGGGGATACTTGGCCAGGTCTTCGGTGGGCCCGAACTGGGTGGGATTCACGTAGATGCTCACGACGGTGGCATCGCAGCGGTTCGCGCTCTGGCGGATGAGCGCGGCGTGGCCTTCGTGGAGGTAGCCCATGGTGGGCACGAACCCGATGCGCAGGCCCTGCTCCCGCATGGCTTTGACGGCGATGCGGAGCTCAGCGACGCTGCGGACGACTCGCATGGGATGGGCTACTCCGGTTGGGAATTCGGAGAATGCCACAGCGAGAGGGCCTGTGCCACGGATTCCGGGAGCGAGTAGGATTCGGCTTCGCTGGGGAAGGTGCCGCTGCGGACATCCTCGGCAAAGTGCGTGAGCGCTTCGGCGAGCACCCCGAAGCCATCCACATAGCGCCGCACGAATTTCGGGGCCTTGCCAGGGATCAGGCCGAGGACGTCATGGATAACCAGCACTTGCCCAGAACAATGGGGCCCCGCGCCGATGCCGAGGGTGGGTACTTCCAGGGCTTCGGTGACCCGCTGCGCCAGGGGCCCGGGCACCCCTTCCAGCAGCACCGAAAAGCAGCCCGCGTCCTGAAGGCGCAGGGCATCTTCAAGGATCTGGATGGCGTGCGCCCCATCGCGGCCCTGGACCTTGAAGCCGCCCATGGCGTGGAAGGACTGGGGCGTAAGGCCCAGATGGCCCATGACCGGAATTTCCGCGTCCACCATGGCCTTAACCACCGGCAGGCGCTTGGCGCCGCCTTCGAGCTTCACCGCTGCCGCGCCCCGGCGGATGAACTCCCCGGCATTGCGGATGCTGTCCTCCAAGCTGAGGTGAAAGCTCAAGTAGGGCATGTCGCCCATGAGCAGGGCCCTGGGCTTGGTGCGGGCCACGGCCTCCAGGTGGTGGTTCATCATGGCCATGGTCACGGGCAGGGTGTTCTCGAAACCCAGGCAGACGTTCCCGACGCTGTCGCCCACGAGAATGATGTCCACGCCGGCGGCTTCGGCCAGGTGGGCGGTCACCGCATCGTAGGCCGTCGTCATGACTAGTTTGCGGCCCTCCGCAGCCCAGGCCCGCAATTGCGGCTGGGTTACCCGGGGGCTGAG
>JANXPB010000014.1 GCA_025357545.1 Holophagaceae bacterium | reverse complement strand
GTTTCTTCGACTGCACCAATCTAATCCGCATCCCGTTTCACTCCGCGGGTGAATCCGGCCACCCATCTTTAGGATGCTTTAAACCCGCACCAGGATTCATTCTGCGCTACTATTTTGATGTGAAAGCTGCACGGTCTCAGGATTGTCGATCTGAGGATCGCCGAGGATTCTTTTTTGGCTAGCCACATATCCTGGTCAACCCTTATCGGTGGCCTAAAGAAAACCAGGGATTGTTGCCGAATCAAGAAAAAATCTTGGCCACGGGTGTCGCGGATTTCCACGAATGAAAAAATCAAGTGGATAACTTGGAGCCTTCGCTATCACACCGATGGTGACAAGGGGATGTAAATCCGTGTGAATCCGCGTAATCCGTGGCTGAAATGATTTTTGTTTTTTGTTTTTCATCTCCGTACATCCTCGTGTATCCCCGGCTGAAATAGCTTTTTGGAGATCAAGGAATTTTGGCAATCTCATCCCCTTTGCACCCAAGAATCAGCTCCACATTGCGTCTCCAGTGGCGATGCCGGACACGTCTCAAGGCAGTGCGGCGCGTCCTCGAGCGCCATTGAGAAGGGTTGAGCCACAAGCTGGAGGCAAGTTCCCTATGAAGGCGATTCGGATGGCCCCAGAGCCCGGCATCGCCAAATATCGGCTTCGCGTTCCAGGGGCAGACCTCCTGGCAGATATCGCAGCCCGCGGCCCAGCCACTTTGGGTGATGGCCGCGGCGACTTCGGGGGGTGGCTCGGCCTCGGTCTCGATGGTGTAGGTGGTCAGGCAGCGGTTTGGATCGAGTTGAAACGGCGAGATGGCCTGGCTGGGGCAGGCATCGATGCAGGCCGTGCAACTGCCGCAATGTTCCGCGGTGAAGGGCGCGTCTGGCGGCAGCGCCGCGTCCAGCAGCAGCACCGCCAGGAAGCCCCAGGAGCCCTCCTTGCCCATGATCAGCAGCGTGTGCTTCCCCTGCCAGCCCAGCCCAGCCCGCACCGCCAGCCGCCGCTCCATCAAAGGTGCGGTGTCAACGCACACGCGACCCCGCACTCCGGGCCTTTGCTCTTGCGCCTTCGCCAGCAGCTTCTGCAATCGCGGCTTCAGAAGAATGTGGTAGTCGGTGCCCCACAAATAGCGGCTCAATTTCAGGCTGCCGGGCGTCGATCCGGGGATGGCGTCGGGCCGCGCGTAGGGGAAGAAGCCCACCAGCGCGGTTTGCGCGCCCGCCATGACCCGCTGGGGGTCCGCCAATTCCGTCGCTTCGAGGTAGGGCAGGTGGGCACCGCGTCCCGCCGCGAACCAGGCGCGCAGGTGCTCCTGCTCGGTTGCAAAGGGTTCACAGGACGTGAAGCCCACCCGGGCAAAGCCCAACCCCAGAGCCTCGGCCCGCAGCCAATCCTTGAAGGCGAGGTCATCCATGGCTCCAAGGATAGGCCCAAGGGCGCTTGGGCCGCTCAGGGGGGAGCCAGCGAAAAAAAATCACGAAGGTTGTTGACACGGTGGATGATTGACCTACCGTACTAGAACACTGATACAGTAAACCACCCATCCTACCCTCCACCGATCTTCTGTCTGGCAGGCACCACCATGCGGGACACCCTCAGAGTCGACCCCAAGGATTCCAGCCCCATCTGGCGTCAGATCGAGGAAGGCATCCGACGGCTGGTGCTGTCGCGGGCCCTTCCGGTGGGCGAGGCGGTGCCCTCGGTGCGGGATCTGGCCCGGGACCTCCGGGTGAACCCAGCCACGGTGGCTAAGGCCTACCAGCGGCTGGTGGAGGAAGGCATCCTCATCACCCGGAGGGGCGAAGGCACCTTCGTGGCCGAGTCGGTGCCCGCGCTCCGTGCCCGCGACCGGAAGCCGATCTTGCTGGAGGCCGCCTTGCGGTTCGCGTCGGCGTCTCTGAGCGCCGGCGCCGGTCTGGACGAAGCGGAAGAAGCGCTCGGAAGAGCCTGGAATCAGCTGGATGGCAAGGCCAAGGAGGAGTCCAAATGACCCAGGCAGCGCCCCTCCAGATTCAGAACCTTGGTGTGAAGTACGGCCGGATTCACGTGCTGCATGACATTTCCATCAAAGTGGAACCCGGCCAGGTCTATGCGCTCCTGGGCCGGAACGGGTCCGGTAAGACCTCGCTCGTGCGGTGCCTGCTGGGTTGGCAGCGGCCGTCGGAGGGCCAGGCTTGGTTGTTCGGTGAAGCGGCCTGGACCTGCCGCCACCGCGCCATGGAAAGAATCGGGGTCGTGCAGGAATCGCCAGAGATCCCGGGCGGGCTGAGGGTCGACCAGGCTCTCCACTTCTGTTCCCGGTTGGCGGCCCACTGGGACTCCGCAGGCGTAGCGGGGCGCCTGGAGCGGGCTGGCATATCCCAGAAAGCGATGACGGCCACGCTCTCGAAAGGCCAGAAGGCCCAGCTCGCCCTGGCCATCGCCCTGGGGCAAGGCCCGGAACTGCTCATCCTGGACGACCCGACGCTCGGCCTGGATGCCGTCGCGCGCCGCGCGTTTTTCGAAACTCTGGTGACCGAACTGGCGGATCGCGGTGTGACCGTGCTGCTCACCACGCACGATCTGGTGGGTGTCGAAGGCGTGGCCGACCGGATTGGCATCCTCAAGGGCGGGCGACTCTTGCTGGACGAACCCGTGGAAGCGCTGAAGGCCAGCATCCGCCGGGTGCGGTTGCGCTCTGGCCCTGAAGCAGGGTCGGTGTTGAAGGGCCTCCAGGTGCTCCGCGTCACGCACCACCCCTGGGGCAATGAGGCTTTGGTGGCGGGCCTCGACGAAGGCAGCCTTCAGCGGTTGGGCCAGGCGAGTGCCGAGCTTGAATCCCTGGACCTGGAGGGGCTGTTCATCGCCCTGGTGGATGAACGGAGCGAGGTGCGCGCATGAAGATCCTGGCCATTGCATCGGCCGAGTGGCTGAATAAGAAGCTCCTCTTTCTCTCCATTCCGCTGGCGTGGTTGACCATCGTGATCGGGCCCCTGCTCGAGGGTCGGAGCGTTTCCTCGGCCAGTGATGCCTGGCCGGTCATCGCGGTCGGCATTGGGTTTCCGTTGACGGCCTTGTTGGGTTTGATCTTTGGGGCTGGCATGTTCGGGCCGGATATCCAGGAGGGTCGTCTGGGTTTCTACCTAGCCCAACCCATCCGGCCGGCGGCCCTGTTCGCGGGCAAACTCCTGGGCACTATTCTGCTGGTCTTCAGCATCGGTCTGCTCGCCATGCTGCCCGTGCTGCTGCTGCACCTGGGGAAGGACGAGGCCTGGTCCGCCCTCCTGCCTCTGGCGGTCGTCGCCATCGCCATGCCCCTGCTCGGGCATGCGCTCTCCATCGCTTTCCGGGCGCGAACACCTTGGCTCCTGCTGGATCTTTCCGGGCTGGGAGCCACGGTGCTGGTTCTCCTCTGGTTCCTTCGCTGGATGTGGGTGTTGAGCGCCCTTCATACCGCGACCCAGAGCTTGGGCATGCTTGCCCTTCTAGCTGTGGTTGTGCTGGGCGTGGCGGGCTGCGTTCAGCTAGCCCAAGGCCGCACCGACTTGAAACTCGGGCACCGGTGGCTCTCCAGCATCTGGGTGGTATTTCCGGTGATGGCCATGGCTGCGATGGCGATCATGCAATATCGAACTTTAAACGTCTCCGTCTCGTCGATCCGGTCGGTATTCGATGCAGCAGCGCTGGGAAACGGGCCCTGGGCCAAGGTGGTCACCGGGGTGGAGGGGGATGGGCCCATGGCCAATTTCCTGATCAATACAACGACCGGGAAGGGGATCAGGCTGGGGAATGGCACCTTCGTAACCGCCCTGAATGGGAAGCGCGCCGGGTGGCTCCAGCCACCGGCACCTGGCGGCGCCAGGGGGACCAGCGAGTTCTGGGTTCTAGACCTGGCGCCCGGGGGGTACGTCCTACGGCCCACAGGAATCCAGGCGACGGAGGCATATGGACCTATGGCCCTGGATGCGGAAGGGCATCGTTTGGCTGTCCTCGAAGAGCGCACTCTTTCGGTCTACAACGTCGATTCGGGCCTCCTGCTGGCCCGGGCCCCCCGCGAAGCAGATCCGCACGCCTACATCCGACTGGTCTTCCTCAATGCGGACCACCTGAGAACGTATGTACGTTCCCAGGGAGGCGATGGCAAAGCGACCCTCATCGGTGAGCTCGACATTCCGAGCGGGCGGTTTAAGCCAGTTGGCACCCTCGCGGAAGGGCGGATCCTGGAGCGGAACCCGCAGGCGGATTCGCTGTTGGTGCGCAACGGCCCGTTGGGATCGGGTGGCTTGGATCTGGTGAATGCGCAGACAGGGGCGCTGCTGACCTCCCTGGTTCCTCCGGGAGAGGCCTGGGCGCTGGATGCGCTCTTTCTGCGGAACGGCTCCATCGCGGTGGCCGCTCTGGGCCCCAAGGGATTGCGCGTGCTCCTTTGTGGGCCCCATGGCCAGTCCTTGAGCGTAAACCAGATTCCGGGCGTGTTCCCCACGGCCAAGGTCCAGACGGAGTACCCCTGGATCGGCGAAGAAACGGCGCCGGGGAAAATCCAGCTGGGCTTCCATGCCACGCCCGAAGCACATCACTCCCGGACCGTGGAGGTGGATCTGGCCACCGGCAGCTGCCTTCCGCTGCCGGCGCGAATCGAGCGATGGGGCTTCTCCTTGGCCCGGCGGCAACTCCTCGGTCCCGGCGAAGCTGGCAGCCTCGCAAGCCGATTGTGGATTGCCAACGACCATGGGCTGGAAATCCAGGACACGGATGGGCGCATCCGGCGGCTCACGGCGGCGCCGACCCGCCGGCCATAGTGCGCGCGCCTTCCGGTGGAGGCCAGTGGCGATAAGGGGTAGCCTGAAAGGAGCATGAACCTACCCAATTACCTCACCTTCGCTCGCATTTTGATGGTTCCCATCCTGGTCGTGGTGCTCATGACCCGGGTGCAGAACCACCTCATCATCGGCGTGTCGCTGTTCTGGATCGCGTCGCTGACGGACTGGCTGGATGGCTACCTGGCCCGGCGCTTCAACGATGTGACGGTGCTGGGCAAGCTGCTGGACCCCCTGGCCGACAAGCTGCTGGTGGCCGGGGCGCTCATGAGCCTGGTGGAGCTGAACTTGGCGCCCGCCTGGATGGCCTTCATCATCCTGGCGCGGGAATTCGCCATTACCGGCCTGCGCGGCATCGCATCCGAAGAGGGCGTCACCATCCAGGCGGGCACCATCGGCAAGTGGAAGCTGGGCTTCCAGGTGGCGGCCATCTCCTGTCTGATGCTGGGGCCGAAGCTCGACCCCTGGCTCTTCACCCTCACCAAGCGCGAGATCTTCGTGTTCTTCATCCGCCTCAACCGCCCCTACGCGTTCGTCATGGGCGTGGGCATGATCCTCATGTGGGTGGCGGTGATTCTGGCCATCTGGAGCGCGGCGAAGTACTTCAAAGATTTCTGGGACGTGGTGGGCGAACGGCTCTTCGACGGCAGCGGCAAACTCACGGGCAAGCCCGGCGGCCCGACCTTTCCGCGTCATGACGATGGGAGCCACATCCAGTGATCCGCCGCTATCTGCTTGCAGGCCTGTTCACCTTGCTGCCCCTGGTGGTGACCATCGGGATTCTCCGGTGGATCTTCGATGCCCTCATCGGCATATTCAAAAGCCCGCTGGTGCTGGGTTACACGGCGATGCAGCTGCCTGAACCGGGCTACTGGACGCTGGCCTTCTTCTCGGCCATCGCCACGGTGCTGCTGCTCATGCTGGTAGGGGCGCTGGTGGGGAATTTCATCGGCCGCCAGCTGCTGTTGTGGCTGGATGAGCTGATGCTCCACGTGCCGGTGGTGAAGGGCATCTACGGCGCCACCAAGCAGCTCATCAACGCCATCCAGAGCGGCCAGAACGACAACGGCGGCGGTGGTTTCAAGGAAGTGGTGCTGGTGGAGTGGCCCCATCCGGGTTCCTTCACTCTGGGCTTCGTGGCGCACCGGGACTGCTCCTGGGCCATGGAGGGCGGCGAGCGCATGATCGCGGTCTACATCGCCACGGCCCCGAATCCCACCTCGGGCTACGTGGTGATGGTGGAAGCCGCCAAGGTGCGGCCGGTGCCCATGAGCCCCGACCAGGCCCTCACCTGGGCCGTGAGCGGCGGCATCATCATTCCCAACAGCGCGAAAATTCCCGTGACGTTCATCGAGTGAGCGCGCTCGGCGGCAAGCGCATCCTGGTCACCGGCGCCGGCAGCGGGATCGGCCGGGCGGCGGCGCGGCTCTTCGCGGACCGGGGTGCGGAACTGATCCTGGTGGGCCGGCGGCTTGATGCTTTGAACGAAACGCTTGAGGAAGCGATGCACATTGCACTTGATCATGCCGATGACGCAGCCGTGGTGTCCTTCTCAGTGCGGTGTCCGGCGTTGGATGGAATGTTTTTGAACGCGGGCCAGCTTCAATTAGGCAGCGTGGAATCATCCCCCATCTCGACCTTCGATCAAATGATCGCGGCAAATCTCCGTGGCCCCTGGCTCCTCTGCCACCACCTGGGGCCAAAGCTGAATCATGGCGCCAGTGTGGTGCTCTCGGGTTCCAACATCGGCCTGCGGGCCATCCCCGACAGCGCCGCCTACAGTGTGGCCAAGGCGGGCGTCCACATGCTGGCCAAGGTGCTGGCCCTGGAATGGGCGCCACGGAAAATTCGTTGCAACGCCATCGCTCCGGGCCCTGTGCATACCGCCATGGTGGACGCGCGGCGGCACGCCTCCCCCCACGCGGACGCCGACCTGGCGCGGCTGTCGGAGGTGAATCCCCTGCATCGCCTGGGCCGGGAGCAGGAGGTCGCCGCCCTGGCCGCGCACCTGCTCAGCGATGAAAGCGCCTGGACCACCGGCTGTGTGATCCCCATCGATGGCGGGGCGGACGCGGTGTACTGAAAAACAGGGCTCTTCATGGAATTGAGGTAGCAACTAACCACGCGGAGGGCAGCGGAGGGTAGCGGAGAAAAGAGTCTGCCTTCCATTCTCCTCAGGTCAGGCGGGGATTGAGGTTTGAAGCCATTGCCGGAATCGTGGCGCCTAGGAATCCCAGGAAAGCACCAAAGCTGGAAGCACTCCTGAACTTCCTCCGCTACCTCCGCGCCTCCGCTACCCTCCGCGTGGTGGTTTTAAGCTGCCACGGCGCCGGCTCTTAAATGAATCAGCGGCGACGTGCCACTTCCCGCAAATCCGTAGAGCGCTCAAAAAATTCCGTCGCGAAGGGGCGAAGACTGCGAAGACTGCGAAGAAAAGCAAATCCATTGGTACAAGCATTGTTCAGTTCTTCGCGAGCCCTACTGGTCCGTCGCCTTCGAGTGGTGAGCTTTCCCTCCTAGCCCCGCACCCTTCGATGCCGGTCCACCCAGAAGCCCCAGGCCACCAGCAGCCACATCGAGAGGGCGGTCCACGCCACGGCTTGGCCGCTGGGGGGTGGCGGGCCCAGCAGATTGGCGACATTCACTAGCGCCAGGAAGACCACCAGGGCCCAGAGGGCGATCCGGCCCGTGCGATCCAGGGCTTCGGTGGCCCGGGCATAAAGGGCCACTCCTGTGATGAAGAGCAGCCCTTCAACCGCCACCGTGGCCGGCAGGGTTTTCCAGAGGCCCAGGCCCAATCGGGTGGACCCGGCCAGGGTGATGGTCAGGTCGGGCCCATGAGAAAGAAAGTCCAGCACCCAATGGCTGAACACCAGGGCTCCCACTGCCAAACATGCCCGGACGCGATTGCCGAGGAATTTATGGAAGGCCAGGTAGGCAAGACCGACCAGCAAGCCCCAGCCCAACAGCGCCACCAGGCTCTTGAAGTAAGGGTAGTGGGTGAAGGCCAGGGGCGTCACCACTGTATTGCCGGGCTGCACTTCGACGGTCTCGTTGCCCGACAGCACCAGCACCGGACACAGCAGGTCCGCGAACTGGCAGGCCAGGAACAAGGTGCCCAGGGACACTCCAGGCGCTGCTTTCTCGGCCCCGAAACCCAAGGCGAAATGGCCGATGAACACCTTCGAACATTTGGAGTGTGGCGCCTATTCTTGCTACTTCATCGGCACTGCCCCGCCCGCGGGCCAGGTGGTGTCGCCCACGCGCTTGAGGTTCATCTCGAAGAAGCGCACAGGGTCCTTGGCCAGCTCGATGCGGTCGCCCACTTCCAGCCAGGCGCCGTCCTTGATGGTGGCGGTGTAGCGGATGGTGGCGGAACCGGCAGGGATTTCCCAGGTGTAGCCATCGGGCTTCACGGAGAGCAGAAAATCCCCCACGCGGCCCTGGCCATGGGCATGGAAGGTGAACGCCTTGGAGCCCGGGTCGTAGGAAATGGTGCCGAAGGCATTGAAGGACACCCGCCCATCGGGCTCGTAGCCTCGGCCCTCGATGACCTTGATGGACCCGTCCAGGAAGGGCCCGATGCGCTCGGTGTGAGTGATGGTGTGCTTTACACCCGTGGGCAGAATGGTCCAGGCCGACCCGCGCCACACCCCATCCATGAAGGCCAGTTGCGCCAGGGCCGCCTTCTGGGCCGCGATGAGCGTGGCTGGGGCCGGGGGGCCCTGGGCGAAAGCGGGGGCCGAAAAACCATAGGTCATCAATAAAATTGCGAGGGAAGTAACGCGCGAATGAGACATCCAGTGCTCCTCTTAATTGGTCAACTGCATTGAGTCTTGGCTTGGGAGTTTCATGCACAAGCCTAGTCCAGGGAACAACCCGGAGCCGCCATCAGGTCGGCGATCCGTGGGCCCGGCCCAGGTAAAAGCTACCCCTACGGCACATGCTCCTCAAAGAAATCCAGGTCGGTAGCGAAGCTTTCCTTGATCTGGGCCAGGGAGAGGAGGGCCAGGAGGATGACTGCGCCGCCCAGGAGGTAGGCGGCGTTGATCAGGCCGAATCGGGTCTTCAGGAGGATGAACACGAAGGTCATGGGGGTCACGGAGCCTCGCACGAAGTTGGGCACGGTGGTGGTGACGGTGGCGCGCAGGTTGGTGCCGAACTGCTCGGCGGCCAGCGTCACCAGCACCGCCCAGTAACCGAAGGTGAAGCCCAGGGCCATGCACACGTAGTAGAGCGTGGCGGCGCTGCGCCCGTGCAGGTTCAGAAAGAGCGCCACCATGGCCAGCGCCAGCACCAGGAAGGCTGCCACAGCCTGACGGCGGCTTTGCAGTTTCTGACTGAGCAGCCCCGAGGCCAGGTCTCCCAGCGCCCCGCCGGCATAGCACCAGGCCACCGCCAGGCCGCCGGTGACGGCCCCCTGCACGCCCAGCGTTCGTGCGAATTCCTCGGCGTTGAAGACCAGGATGCCCACCACGAACCAGACCGGCACGCCGGTGAGGATGCAGCAGAGGTAGCGCAGAAAGCGCTCCCGGCTCTTGAACAGCAGGAAGAAATTGCCCCGGGGAATGGCGGTGCCTTCGGCGGCCTTAAACATGCCGCTTTCCGATACGCCGATGCGCAGCATTAGCAAGGCCAGGCCCAGGCCACCGCCCACCAGGTAGGCCACCTTCCAGGTGAAGAACTTGCCCACGGCCCCCGCCACCACCGCGCCGGTGATGCCCACGCTGGCCACGATGGTGGTGCCGTAGCCGCGCAGGTGGGTGGGCAGCGTCTCGCTGACCAGGGTGATGGCCGCGCCCAGTTCCCCCGCCAGCCCGAGGCCCGCGATGAAGCGAAGTGCCATGTACATGGGGATGCTGCTCACGAAGGCGTTGGCGAGGTTGGCCAGGGAATAGAGCGCGATGCTGCCGAAAAGCACCGAGAGCCGTCCCTTCTTGTCGCCCAGGATGCCCCACAGCAGGCCCCCCAGCAGCATGCCGTTCATCTGCCAGCTCAAGAGCCGCCCGCCCACTTCCAGCAACTGCTCCGGCGGCACCCCCAGGGCCTTCAAGCTTGGCGTGCGCACTATGGGAAAGAGCAGCAGATCGAAGATGTCCACGAAGTAGCCCAGGGCCCCCACGATGACCGTGGCGCTAAGGACCTGGCGGAGGGTGGAGGGGGACTGGGCGGGCGTCGTCGTCATGGGTCTCGGCTCGGTCAAGGGTTCGCCTTATTTGAGCATGGGCGATCGAGGGTGGGCTGTGGGCTATGGGCTGCCGGCTATGGGCGATTGGGGGCGCAGGATCTGCGGTGGCTCCGGGCCGCCCTGAATATCAAAACGGCGCCCAAGGGGCGCCGCTCGATCTTGAACCTCAGGACCCAGGTCTCAGGACCCAGGTCTCAGGACCTCATCAGTGCGTCATGGCATCCAGCCTTGCAATGGCTTCGTTGGGCACCAGTTCCTCTTCCATCCACTTGTGCTCGCCTTCAAGCACCTGGCGGCTGACTTTCAGCTTCAGGTCGTCAGCGTTGTGCCACAGGTCGTGGAATTTGGCGTCGATGCGCTTGCGGGTGTTGGCGCAGAAGAGGTCCGCCAGGTCCGTGGCCTGCCTGGCGTAGGGGGCGTTCGCTTTCTTCAAGTCCATGGCGAAGAGCACCGCGGCGCACATGGCGAAGAGGTCGGCGCCGATCTCCACGCCACGGAAGAGCGTCGCCTGTTTCCGCTCCAGCTTAGCCTGGTGGATCATCATCTGGTGGAAGAGGGCGCGGCTCAGCTTGCGAGTGGCGCGCTCGGCGAAGCGCAGGTGCTTGCCCAGGTCGCCGTAGCCCGTGTGCTTGAAGGGCGTGAAGAGCCCGAACCAGCGGCTCGGGTACCACCAGGCGTAAAAGGCAAGGGTCTTGGGCAGGCCCCGGAGCCGCTGGCCCATGGTGGATTTCGGGTTCACCACGTCCCAGGCCTTGGACATGTGGGTGTCCAGGGCTTCCCGGGCAATAAAGAGGCGCATGATCTCGCTGCTGCCTTCGAAGATCATGTTGATGCGGTAGTCGCGCATCATGCGTTCGATGGGGATGGGCACATCGCCCCGGGCGCGCAGGGAGTCGGCGGTTTCGAAACCGCGGCCGCCGCGGGCCTGCAGCACCTTGTCGATGGCCACCCAGCCTTCTTCGGTGGTCCACATCTTGGCCATGGCCGCCTCCAGGCGGATGTCGCGGTTGCCGGCGTCGGCCATGCGGTTGCAGAGCTTGGACATGGCCTCCACCGCGAAGCCAGTGGCGGCGCAGTCGGCGGCGGTCTGGCCGATGGCCTCATGCTTGCCGATGACCTGGCCCCACTGGTAGCGCTTGCTGTCCCAAGCGCGGTGGATCTGGGTCAGGCGCTTGAAGCCGCCCATGACGCCGCTGGGGATGCTGAGGCGGCCCGTGTTGAGGGTAACCAGCGCCAGCTTCAGGCCCTTGCCTTCGCCCAGCAACAGATTCTCCTTGGGCACCTTCACGTTGGTGAAGCGGATGATGCCGTTCTCCAGGGCGCGCAGGCCCATGAAATGGCAGCGGCGCACCACTTCCACGCCCTCCCAGGCGCGCTCCACGATGACGGCGCTGATCTTCTTGGTGTCGCTGTGGCGGGCCATCACCACGTAGAGGTCCGCGCAGGTGCCGTTGGTGCACCACAGCTTCTCGCCCGTCAGCAGGTAGTCGCCTTCCGGGGTGCGCGTGAGGGTGGTCATGAGGTTGGCGGGATCGCTGCCCACTTCGTCTTCGGTGAGCGCGAAGGCACTGATCGCGCCCTTGGCGATGAGGGGCAGGTATTTCTGTTTTTGCTCCTTGGTGCCAAAGAGCTTGAGAGGCTGCGGCACGCCGATGCTCTGGTGGGCGCTCAGCAAGGCCAGCAGGTTGGCGTCCTGGGTGCCCAGCAGTTCCATGATGAGGCCGTACTCGTACTGGTTCAGGCCAATGCCACCGTACTCAGCGGGCACCTTCATGCCGAAGGCGCCGATTTCCTTGAGTTCCGCGATGTACTCCGGCGGATACTGGGCCTCGCGGTCGATGCGGTCGGAATCCACCCGGGACAGGAATTCCTTCATGCGGTGGTAGAAGGCCAGGTATTCGGGCCGGGGCGCCGGGGCCTGAGGCACCGACGTTAGGATGCCCAGGTTGAAGGTCCCGCCGAAGACTTCCTTCAGGAAACTGGGGGCCTCCCAGGTGCTTTCCCGGGCGTCCTCGGCCACTTTCCGGGATTCCTCCTCGGAGAGCTTCTTGGGTTGGGTCTGGGGATCCAGAACTGCGTCGGCCATGGCGGTGCTCCTGCTGAAGCGTCAGTGTGATGGCAGCCGAAAGGCGTTGCCACACCTACCATGGGTCAAGGCTGCGTGATCTCCGCAAGCATTTCGCAGACCCAAAAAGCTTCACCACAGAGGCACTAAGATAACACTTCGACATCACCACCAAAATGAGGTCGATCCAGCCGGGCGTGGCAAGCGGGGTCGTTGCTTAAATACTAATCATAATGATTTTATATTTGCTTAGTGTCTTGGCGGTTCATATTTTTTTGGGAAACCCGCACCTCAAGGCTTGAACGGCTCCGCCAGCGGTGCGCCGCAGGCCAGGTCGCCCAGGGCCTCCAGCAGCACATGGACACCGCGGTGCAGGTCCGCCACGGGGATCTGCTCGTCCACGTCGTGGCCGGGGTAGGGCTTCCCAGGGAACCACATGCCGAAAGCGATGGCGTTGGGCAGGCGCTTGGCGTAGGTGCCGCCGCCGGAGATGGCCGGGGGCTCGGCGTGGCCGGTGCCCCGGGCGTAGGCCGCCAGCAGCCGCTTCACCAGCTTGGAATCGGGATCGAAGCTCAGGGGATCGTCGCCGTAGAAGCCCCCCGGCACCAGGTGGGCGCCGGTGCGGGCGTTGAATTCGGCCACCCGTTTTTCCAGGTGGGCCTTCAAGGCCGCGCCGGTCAGCACCGGCGTGCGGCGGATGTTGATGGTGAGCCGCGAGGTGCCATCCGGCTGGCCGGCCTTGTCCAAATTGGGTTTGATGGTGGCAACGTTCACGGCCATGCGGCCATAGACCGGGTGGGTTTCCGTAAGGCCCAGGCCATCGCCGTAGATGTCCCGCCCCGCCAGGAGCGCGAAGGCCAGCAGCTCGTTCGCGCCGCCCTTGGGGAGGTGGCCCGCCGTGAGCTGGGCCAGCGCCACCAGTGCGTTGCGGCCGCCTTCCAGGTTCACGCCGGCGTGGGCGGATTTGCCATGCACGAGGATGTGCAGGCTGTTGGCGTCGGACCGCAGTTCCAGGCGGGTGCCCAGGGGCAGAGGTTGGGCCTGCAGTTTTTCCATGAGAGGACCGAAGGCTGGCAGCGGGCTTGAGCCCGCCGCGTCCGGGGCCAGCACCACTTCCGCGGAATCCGGGACGATGCTGGCCGCCAGGCCCGCGCCGATGCGCACCGCGCGGGGGCCGGCTGGGAACTCGGCCGGGGCGGTGTTGGCATCCACCCACAGGGCATTCCAGCCCTTTTCGCCCACCACCACCGGGAAGGCCGAATCCAGCACCAGGCTGAAGGCCGGGGCGGTGTGGCCCTTCAGGTACTCGGCCATGTCCAGGTTGGCGCTTTCTTCGTCGCTGCCTACCAGCAGGCGCAGTGTGTGGGTCAGCGGCGCGTGGGTCTCTTTGAGCGCCTTCATGGCCAGCAGCGCCTGCACCAGGGGGCCCTTGTCGTCGGCGGCGCCGCGTCCATAGACGATTTCGGGTTGCAAGGGGCCCTCGCCGTTGCCCTTGGCGCCTTGCCAGACAACACCTATTTCGCTGACCGAGCCATCGAAGGGCGGCCGGCTCCAGGCCTTGACCTCCACTGGCTGCACGTCGCCGTGCACCACCAGGCCCAGCACCGGCGCCCCCGCGGGCCCGGGCAGTTCGATTTCCGTCACCAGCCCCGCGTCCCTCACTGTGAGGCCCAGGGCCGTGCCCACCTTCCGGAGCCAGGCCTGCTGGTCCTTCCGGGCCTGGTCGTTGCCCGCCACCGTGGGAAAGCGGAGGACCTCCTGCAAGAGTGGCACGGTCTGCTTTGCGAACTTCCGGTCGTAGCTGGCCCGAGCCTTGGCGGCGACCGTCTTGGCGGGTGTGTGGACATGCTTGGGGGCAGGGCCTGCGGCGGTCTGGGCCAGGAGCGGTGCAGCGAGCAGGAACAGGGTGGGTCGAATATGCACGGGATCTCCTGTCAGACTTTCGCTCAGTTCCATTCCGAGGGCTACGTGATTGACGATGCGACAAGGCCGTGGCCCGCAGCTCCGGAAGGTTCCAGCAGCGCGTCGCCCCATGTCAACGTGGAAGTGGCCATCATTGGCGCGGGCATCCACGGCTGCGCCCTGGCCCGGGAATTGACACTGCGGGGCGTCTCCTGCGCCGTGGTGGACAAGGGCGCCGTGGGGGGCGGCACGTCCCAATGGTCCTCGCAATTGCTGCATGGTGGCATCCGCTACCTGCAAACTGGCGATATTAGGCAGATGCGCGAGGGGCTGTCCGAACGCGCCACCTGGGCCACCCTCGCCCCCTGGCGGACGCGGTGGGAGAGCTTCTGGATGCCCCATCGGGGGCTTTTCGAGGGGCTCTCCCACCGCCTCGGCATCGGGCTTTACGATGCCTGGGGCAAGGACCGTCCCGGCTGGCCGGCGGCCTTCAAACTGGGCTCGGTGCCGAAGGCGCAATTCGCCGCAGACGGGCGGGCCGTGGACACGCCCTTCCGGGGTGCCGTGGCCTACGCCGACCTGCTGACCTGGGATCGGGACCTGGTGAAGGACCTGGCGGCCTCCAGCACGGCCACCTGGCTGGATTTCCACGAGGTAGAGGGCTTCGAGATGGATGCTGGCAAGCTGAAATCCGCGCGGCTGCGGGACCGCCGGGACGGCACTGCGCGAATCCTTGCGGCCCCGGTTTGGGTCTTCGCCCTGGGCCCTTGGAACGACCAGTGCCTGCATCAGTGGTTCGGTGAAACCTGGAAGCGCCTGCGGCTCTCCAGCGGCCTGCACATCTGGTTCGACGCGCCCGAACTGCTGAGCCGCTGCGCCCGGCCCTGGGCCATGATGCAGGGCCACGGGCGCATCCTCTTCGTCATCCCCCGGGACGGACTGCTGCAGGTAGGCACCACTGAACGGGCCGTGGAGGAAGGCTGCGTGCCCATCCTCGACTCTGAACGCGACGAGCTGTACCGGGCCCTTGAAGCCAACATTCCCTCGGTGGCCTGGCGATCGCTGCCGGTGCGCCTGGAGGAGATCGGCGTGCGGCCCCTGGTGCGGCCGCCCAAGGACTACGCCGGCACCGCGAAGCTCAGCCGCGAGGCGGTGCTGGAAACCCACCCCAAGCTGGCGAACCTGCGGCTGGTGCTGGGCGGCAAGCTCACCACCGCCCGGGCCCTCATGGACCGCCTTGCCACGGAGCTGAGCGGCCAGCCCTGCCCCCGTTCGCGCACGGAGCCCCTGACGAAATGGGATGGACAAGCCCCCCCGATGCAGTAGAATCTGAGGTTCCGCCTGAAGCCACCACCCCAGCCGGAGCACAGGTCCCGTAGCTCAGCTGGATAGAGCATCAGACTACGAATCTGAGGGTCGTACGTTCGAATCGTATCGGGACCACCACCTAAGCCCCTGATAACACAGGGGCTTTCTTGTACTTGCTGGTCCAGGCTCCATTCTTCTCCGCTGTCCCAAATGGCTCGTAAGTGTTGGGAATTTGCCCTGATTTCAGAGAAGTGGCGGGATCTGATTTGGGGAATATCCAGCAATTTCGCGGAGTACACCAATGACCAATGGTGTGGGTGGCGGAGTACATCGTCGTTCTGCCGCCGACAGTGAAGACCAAAATTGTCTAGAGGGGCGGAACCGCTGCTGATTTGATGGAACTACAGATGGCTTGGCCACTCACCAATAGTCAGACCAATTGACCGAGCGCCGGGCTTGCGGCCTGATGTGCATCTGTCGGGCGAGCCTGCGGTACAAGCATCGGCGGGATCCCCAGACGGCGCTGCGGCTGCGGCTGAAGGAATTGGCG